>JASLDB010000288.1 GCA_030151665.1 Neisseriaceae bacterium | reverse complement strand
GCGTCATATCATTCCAACGCTTCTCTGCTTTTTTGGTGTCTGTTTCAAATGCACCAGTTTTGAGCATTAAATCAATCAGTACGCTGCCAGCAGCCATTTCAATCACCCATAAAAAAAGCCCACTAAAGCGAGCTAGAAATTTAAACTTATTTGCATATTTTTTTTAATACTATGTCTTCAAACGTTCCCGGTGATATGGGATTATCATTGATTTCATCATACTGTCCCCTCCCAAGAGGAACTCCATTAATTTTGTAAGCAATATAATCAATTTTTCTGATGGTTTTACGTTTGCAATTAAATTCAGCTCGGGTGTCAATCCATGCTAGACCATTAGTATTATCACTAAAATTATTTTTTAGCATTTTCAGCCAAACGGATACAGTATTCCCACTCCTGCTAACATCTGGATGGTAATAGAATTCTGTACTTTCATTGTTTTGCCCTAAAAACTGCCATTGATCATCAGATACAGTGCTATTGGCAAAACAAAAAGATGACAGCAATGTTGCTACCACTATTAATTTTTTCATAACAAACCTAATTAAAACTAATTAATATTAATGGACATGATAACACTGCTCGTATTAATTTCTACCCACCAAACTGCGCCTTCACCTTAGCCAAAACTTCCAAGCCATCTGGAATCAACTCATCATCGTTGGCCGCTTCATCAATAACTTGGCTATTTAACAAAATATCCATTGTGTCACTAAAATCAGCACCACTCATTGAGCATGCGATTAATGCAGCTGGCCGCAAATATAGGTGAATATCGTCAAATGGCTGCTCCAAATAAAATTGCTGCCAGCGCAGAAACTCCAAATAGGACATACGGCCTTGCAGCTCAGCCACAGTACAGCCAAGCCGCAAAGCCAATATGTGCCAAAGACGTTCTTCACCTGTTATTTCTTTTTTGCTTCAGGCTCTGGGTTATTGACCATGTGAATGGTATTAGCAATTTGTAAGAATACGTCATGCTCCAATGATTGCACTTCATCGGTGGTCAATTGTTGCTCACCATTTTCATTAACCAACGACTTCGCTACTTGCCAAGCCAAAGCATCTGAAAGATGGGCTACAGAACCACCAAACAATGCTGTTTTAAAGGCTGCTGCATCCGATGCAGACATGGGCTTAATCCAAATATCACCTTTGGTACCATCTGGCATTTCCAGTGTTTTGAGGATGGGTTTATCTGAATTTTTGGTTTGGTATTTTGTAAAATCTAATTTAGCCATTTTTATTCACCTTATGATTTATATTTCCAAATGCCAGCACCAGAACGAGCTAATGTTAAAGTACCTTTAACCAAGTCTTTATTCGATACACCAATCGCATTATCAGAAATTTCAGCATTGAATTTCCAAGATGTACGGTCAATAGGTGCAATAATTTTGCCATCTTCAATTTTGGGTTCACCCTCACCATCAGAGAAGCAAACGATAAATTCAATTTGCGTACCAGAAGCCTTTAAGCGTGGTAAGCATTGATGACTGGTCTTGCTTGGATCAAAGTTATATGGTGCACTCATGTCCGTAGGTGTTGCCAAGCCCGTGATTTGCTTTTCATCGGTGGTGTCATCCAAGCAGGTGGCATCAATTTTATTGCGTTGACCACCATCAATGCCTTCAATGCCAATTGGGCAGTTTAATTTCTGCAGAATGGGTGATTGTGGGTCAGTTACTGCATCCAAGAAAAATAAATGGGTACCGTTTGAACGAATTGCCATGTTGTATTACTCCAATAAAAAAGCCCACCTATTTGGTGAGCTATTAATAAATAATTTAATGCCGACTATGCAGCCACTCAACTTCGATACAAACCCGATATGAGCCTGTTTCATCATCAATGGTCTGCATAACCAATTTATTTGATTGCCGGTTATCATCAAAAACCGCCTGCGCCGCTTTGGCTAATGTTGTTACATGCTCAGGCGATTGCGCCCAAATATCAACACGCACCACATCCGTATCTGCACTTGGTGCATCACTTATGTTTTCATGTGGTCGACCTGATACTTGGTAGAAAGTTAAGTACGGATACTCCACGCCTTGTGGAGCACGACCAAAGTCATAAATTCTGGCTACATTGCCATTCTTAACCAAATCCGTAATGGCTTTGGATGCTGCCAGCGCTTTGAAAATAGGTGGGAACATTATCCACCCCCAAGCAATTTCGCAGCCGCGTTATCAAGGCGTTTTGTTAAATCATCCACAACGTCATGAATAACTTGCTCTGCTGTGGCTTCAAATGCGGGAACCAGCCAAGGCGTTGCTTTTTGGTGTTCGGTGCCATATTCAAGACGAGCGCCATTCAACTTGGTTGTTGCTCCGTCACGTTTCACGGCTCGCCACTTACCATCTTTTCCTCTTGTTACTCGAGTAGCGACTTTTGGGTATCGTTTATTGCCCACGCCAATGGTGAACTTCTCACCTTTAAAATTAGCACGATGTCGGCGCAGCTTTAAGTTTTGTCGTAACAAGCCAGTGGACTCATCATAACCATTTTCATGGATAGCTCGATCTAGGTTTTCTTTTGCCTTGTTTAGCATTGTTCTGGCACCTTTACGCATGGCCAATGCAGCCATGCCACCACGACTATTAGCAGTCACTTCCCTTGGCAATTTATTGAGCATATTCATAATGTGCTCTGTACCTTCTAACTTCACTTTAATCATGGTGGTGTCTCGGCTTTCATATTGGTTGCTAAAATGGTTAAATATTCAAGACCGCTATTGGCATCAGGCTGAATGCCGATGATGTTATACAACTGGTCACGAAATCGAATACGGTCTTTTTCGTTGATATCTTTGCGGTAGCGAATTTTAATACGGGTATCGTATTTCACTTGAGTGGCAGCAGCGGCAATCAACTCTTTCGCTGATACTGGTGTCACCTCTGCCCATGCTTTTCCAAACTCAACCCAAGCGGCTGGCAATGCCCACCCTGTTTCAGGGTCTTGACCACCATTTTCATATCGCTCAAGCCCGATGCGATGCCTAAGTTTTCCAGCTTCCATATCTGCCTCCTAAATTGCTACTGGATCACGCAATGGATTCAAAATAGCAAGGACACCACTGGTCAATGGATTGCCGCCTTCACGGTTTTCATGTAGGTAGGCTGATACCATACAAGTGGCTAATTTCACTTGATGTGGCATAGTCTCTGTTTTGTCCAAATCCCAATTAATGAGTGCTGGTTTTTTAATGTAGGCCAAAACGATTGAAGATGCGGATTTAATGAGTTGCTCAAGAAAGACATCATTGCCAAAATCATCAAGCCGCGACCAATCTCGAAATTCATTGACTGTAATAAATTGATAATCCATTAAATATTCCCTATGCCTTGTACTGCAGTGTGGTCACGCCCATCATTACCAGCAATGCCCTTTTCACCTTTTTCGCCATGGCGACCATCTTTGCCATCACGGCCTTTTTTAACCATCAATGTCCAATCCGTTGATTCTCCTGGCTTGGATTTTGTGGGCTCATTGCAGTGCCAAGTTGAGCCTGCCCAAGTTACAACATCACCTTTTTGGTAATCATTGTCCTGTTTGAAAACACCCTGATACAACATTACTGGCAGAGAAAAGGTTTGTATTGCTTGCTGACCACTGGTTTTTTCAATTTCAATGGAAAAATCACGGCCATTGTTGGTGATATTGATTGATTTGATACCATCAATCACCACATCCCAGCCACAGCGCACCAGCTCGCCATTTAATGTGTCAGTATTTTTAAAAGCTCGCGCAACACCACCATCAACATGGGCATAAGTACCACGAGGATAGGATTTCTCAGGGTCAATAGCGGGCAATATGTCAATTTCTAATGCATCTTTGCCGTGTTCACCATTGCGGCCATCCTGACCATCAATGCCATTCAAGCCTTTAAGGCTATTAAGCCAATCAGATTCACTGCCATCAAAACCTTTAGCACAAGCTATGTCATAAGCTGATTGCCCGTTGGAGCCATCTTGGCCATTGTTTCCGTTTGTTCCGTCTTGGCCATCATTGCCATCTAAGCCTTTAAGACTGCTTAACCATTCTCTTTCGTTACCAGTAAAGCCATTTTCACAAGCCAAAATAAAAGCTGACTTACCGTCAGCTCCGTTTTCACCATCTTGGCCATTGTCGCCATTGATGCCGTCTTTACCATCCAGCCCTTTGATTGGCTCTTTGGCTTCCAAAATTTCCAGTCGCTTGATTAAAGGCTCGAAACTTTTGGCAATAAAGCTTTTGACCGTCTTGCCAAGCTCAATCATCATGTCTTTATTCATTGCCAGTTAAGCCTTTCTCAAAATAAGCCAGCAACTCTTTTTGGCCATCATCTTGGTCGTTGTTAATATCAGTATTGGGCGGTTTTTTACTGCCCTCAAATGGGTCATCTTTGGCATCCCGTTTGGCTAGAGCTTCAAGTGAGAAATTCTGCTGCTGAAGATAAGCGACATCACCACCTGATATTGGCGGCAAATTTAAGCGCTTTCGCCCTTCATTTGGCATCATTAATGCGCTTTTAACACCTTTTTCAAGCACTTCAATCAACGTTTTGCTGTCCATCATTAACAATGAATCCAAATCAAAGCGGAAACAAAGATCATCACCCAAGCCAAAGCATTTATTTAAAAGCTTTTGCATGTCCACAATCAGCTTTTGCAAACATTGTGAATAATAATCTTGGTTTAATGCTTGGATGTTGTTGTAACTAGGTGGCGCACCAAAACCAATTTTGTGTGGTGGCACATGAAATACGCTGCAAACCACCTCTGTTGTCCACTTCAATTGCTCAATCAGTTGTGAATCAGATGCAGTCAGTGCAATGTTCTTAAATTCCAAGCCATCGCCAAGTACTGCCACTTTACCTTGACCAGAATCGCTGTAATTTTCCTGCCAAGAATCTTTTAATCGTCTAGCTGTTTCATCACTAATGCCACCCGGTGCAGTCAAAATTCCACCCGGTATCGATTTATTGCCAAAGAATGTTGAACTATTCTTTTGGATTTGATGCCCTTGGGCAACCGTTGCCCCTGCCGCATGCAAAGGTGACAGCCCAATCAAGGGGTGGTACAGGCAATTAAAGCGATCATGAATGATTTCATCCGCATCCAAAATGACACTGCCTGATTCGCCAATTCGTGCCAGTTTATTTTGGTTAACTTGGTAGTAAACATTGCCGCTATCACTGATTAATGGCGTTACTCGGTCAGGATGTAAAAC
>JASLDB010000286.1 GCA_030151665.1 Neisseriaceae bacterium | reverse complement strand
GTATTTACTTTATAAATAAACTATATCCAATTGTTATCTTGGTAATATTTACCGCAGTATCTTATTTTTTGCAAAAAAATACATGGCTAATGCCCAGATAAGGTCAGAAATTAGCAGGTTAAATCTGTTTTTCTCATCAATTTTATAGAGCCATCATCATACTGTTGTTACAATTATTTGTCATTTATTGGGCGTAAATATGGGGTGTGGATGTTATATTTTTGGGTATGGCGATGGATGCACAAATACAAGATGGTTATCATTTGTGGTTTGGCTTTTTGTCTGAGCTTTTTGGTGGTTTTTCTTGTTGATCCAACATTGAAAATGGCTATTTTACTGAATCGAGTCGATGGGCGGCTGATATACCATGATGTGGGCGTGTTGAGAACAGAAGGCAAGAATGTCAGAAGTGGCATCGACTGGACTCATTGGTTTGCTGCAAATTTAGATATGCCACCAGAGGAAAAAATTCATTTTGATGGCACAGAAGAACCTATTACATGGGTATCAGTGGATTGTGATGGTTTAGAGGGTTTGTGTGGGCAACTGAAAACAGGTGGTATAGAAGGAAAAAGCATGGTCATTCACCATGTGGAAATGGTGCAGATGCAAAGTGATCATTTTTTATTGAATAAGGCCAGTATTGTTGAGAATGGTAAAATCAAAGTGAATTACCAAAATCATTATCGTCAAAGCCCCGATGCCAATGATACTGTTGCTGATTATAGCCACAAGCAAAGATTGCGTTGGTTGATTCAAAGTATGTGCTTGTTTGTTGTTATGATCATGATTATTTACGATAACCGAAAGGGTATTGCTAAATAGATAGCCAATATTTTAAATAGATTGCTCAGAAGCTGGTAACAAAAAAGCCTTGTTATTCACAAGGCTTTTTTGAAGAATGAGGTGGCGAGCCCGACCCCCGGCACTGACTTACTTTAGAGTGGGCTGCTGGCTTCCGCCCCTGACCCGTTGCCCTAAAAAATCATGCGAGGAGACCCGCCATTGAAGAAAGACATTATACCCAAAATTGCGTAAAAACCAAGTGTTATTTTGCATGGTGTGGTGGTTTATGAACTTCGGAAGACTGTTTTTTTTACTATCATATTGATAAATAATAGAATTGTTTATTTATGGTGATGGCGTCAATAAACAATTTTGGTATAAGAATTAGAGTGAGTATTGTTATTTAATATGGGTATTGAATCGTTGGTCTATCAAAAGGGTCGTTTGGTTTATACTATACAATTATGAATAGTCATGTCAGTAGGGGACAGGAGATGAATAGCAATCTTAGACAAAGTCAAAATATTGAAACTTGTCGTTTGGTGATTCGGCCATATCGCTTGAGTGATGTGGCCGATGCTGCTGTGTTTTTATGTCATGAGCAAACCATGCATTACATTCCTGAGAAGTTTAATCATGAAAACGATATCAGACAATTTTTGGCAATTAAAGAGAATCAACAAAAATTCTGGGCTGTGGTATTAAAGGAAACGGGTCAAGTGATTGGGCATTTATCATTTGAGCCATTTTTTGGTGCACACTCTTATGAAATCGGTTGGATATTTAATCAGTTATATCATCGGCAAGCTTATGCGAAAGAAGCAGCTTATGCTTTGCTGGATTATGGTTTTAAGCACATGGGTATTCACCGTGTGATTGCCACTTGCCAACATGAAAATATTGGTTCTTGGAGCTTGATGGAAGCCTTAGGAATGAGGCGAGAGGCTTTTTTTAAAGCCTGTATTCCATTTGAAGGGGATTGGTGGGATGAATATTATTATGCTATTTTGCAAGATGAATGGCCAGAATAAAAAAGAACTGACTATTGAATAGTCAGTTCTTTTAAGACAGTTAAGCTGTGTTTAAGATTATAACAAAACGCGCTCAATACCGCCATTGTGGGCTTTTTTCACAAAATCATCTAGCCATTTATCACCCAAGGTATGTTTAGCCATTTCGATGACAATGTAATCTGCTTCAATATTGGTGTCATCTTCGTAACGGCTTAAACCTTGTAAACAAGCTGGACAAGAGGTCAAAATCTTCACTGGCTCACCTGCTGGCAATTTGGCTTTATCTTTCAAGATTTCTTCTTGCTTTCTAAAGCGAACTTGCGTTGAAATATCAGGGCGAGACACCGCAAATGTACCCGACTCACCACAACAACGATCAGACAAGGGAACATTTTGGCCCATTAATTCATTCACCACTTTAATTGGTTGTGTGGTTTTAATCGGGGTGTGGCAAGGGTCATGGTATAAATACTGCTGGCCTTGCACACCTGCCAATTTAATGTCTTTTTCCAAGAGGTATTCATGGATATCGACAATGCGGCAACCAGGGAAGATTTCTTCAAAGCGATAATCAGCCAATTGGTCATAACAAGTGCCACAACTCACCACCACGGTTTTGATGTCCAAATAGTTTAAAGTATTGGCCAAGCGATGGAATAACACACGGTTTTCTGTGGTAATGGCATCGCCTTTTTCTTTGTTACCCCCTGCTGTTTGTGGGTAACCACAGCACAAATAACCTGGTGGTAATACCGTTTGCACTCCAGCATGCCAAAGCATGGCTTGGGTTGCCAAACCGACTTGGCTAAATAAACGCTCTGAGCCACAGCCTGGGAAGTAGAATACGGCTTCTGCTTCTTCCGATAATGCTGGGTTGCGAATAATCGGTACGGTTTTGCTGTCCTCAATATTCAATAAGGCACGGGCGGTCTTAATCGGCACATCACGGGGCAATGGGCGGTTGATAAAATGCACCACTTGTTCTTTGATGGCAGGTTTGCCCAACGTTGGGGCTGGTTGTGCTTTTTGTTTGTTCATCAAACCAAAACTGAATTTCTTCGCTAGACCATAGCCAAAGTTTTGTGCTTTAAAGCCCGCACGAATCACACCTGCACGCAAGGCTTTGACGGTATTGGGGTCTTTGGCATTCAAAAATGCCATGCCCATGGCCACAGTCGGGTTAAAGCGTTTTTTACCTTGTTTACGCAATAAGTTGCGCATAGCAACAGTTACATCACCAAAGTCGATATTCACAGGGCAAGGTTTTACACAACGGTGGCAAACAGTACAGTGATCAGCTACGTCATTGAGTTCATTAAAGTGTTTTAACGAAACACCACGGCGGGTCTGCTCTTCGTACAAGAATGCTTCTGCCAATAAGCCAACACTCAAAATTTTATTGCGTGGGCTGTAGAGTAAGTTTGCGCGTGGAACGTGTGTACTACAAACTGGTTTGCATTTACCACAACGTAAACAGTCTTTAATCGAATTGGTAATTTGCCCCAAATCCGATTGTTCCATAATCAACGATTCAAAACCCAATAATTCAAACGATGGTGTGTAGGCATTGCGTAAATCCCAACCGGGCATTAATTTGCCACGGTTAAAGGAACCTTTGGGGTCAACTTTGGCTTTGTAATCCCAAAATGGTTTGATTTCTTCTTCACTTAAGAATTCCAATTTGGTGATACCAATACCATGTTCACCCGAAATCACCCCATTCAAATCTTTGGCCAATTTCATGATGCGGTTCACTGAATTATGAGCCGTTTGTAACATATCATAATCATCGGAATTGACAGGGATATTGGTGTGAACATTACCATCACCTGCATGCATGTGCAAAGCCACAAAAACACGACTACGCACCACTTTGATGTGAATCTCATTGAGCTTTTTCACAATCAATGCATCTGATTTACCACCAAAAATTTCGCTCAATGGCTGCATCACATCACGTTTAATGGATACACGCAATTGAAAATCACGCATGGTTAAGAAGCTAGAGCGTGTGACGTCAGCTTGACTATCTTCTAAAACTTTGGTGGTGGCCAAGTCTAAATAATCAGACAAAGGGGCATCCAAATGGTCATGCAGCCATTGCCACTGGTGTTTGATTTTTTCAATGTGGGCAATGGCGTGTTGGGCACGTTCACCCAATAATTCTTTACTGGGCAAGTCAGTACCCATTTTGTCTACGGGCAATTTGTTGTTTTGCAAGTAATGCAATAATGCATTGCAAAGTGCAATCTTGTTTTGCAAAGACAATTCGATATTGATGCGCTCAATACCGTCTGAATACTCGCCCAAACGCTCAAGCGGAATCACCACGTCTTCGTTAATTTTAAAGGCATTGGTGTGTTTGGCAATGGCTGCTGTACGTGAGCGATCTAGCCAGAAGGTTTTGCGTGCTTCAGGTGTGGTGGCAATAAAGCCTTCACCTTGGCGCGCATTGGCGATACGCACAATTCTGGCTGCTGCTTCTTGTAAGTCATCTTCATGATCAGACACAATATCAGCCAGTAGCACCATTTTGGGGCGACCTTTGCCAGCCGCTTTGGTTGAATAGCCAACTGCACGAACATAGCGCCAATCCAAATGCTCAAGACCCGCTAATTGGACGGTATCATGTGCCAATAAATAATCGCGAATTTCGACAATAGATGGGGTGGCAGAAGCGACAGTGCCGAAAAACTCCAAACAAACCGTGCGTGTGTGTTTGGGCATGGTGTGTAATACAAAGGCAACGCTTGTGATAATACCGTCAGTGCCTTCTTTTTGAACACCAGGTACGCCAGACAAAAATTTGTCGGTTACGTCTTTGCCCAAGCCGACTTTACGGAATTTACTGCCTTCGATTTCCAAGCGCTCGGTTTTGACTACTTTTTTGCCAGCATCATCCAATGTGTGTACATCAAAAATGGCAGTGGTTTCATCGTGAATTTTGCCAAAATTATGGCGAACACGTTCGATTAACAACCATTCACCTTGTGGGTTAACCATTTTCCAGTAAGCCAAGTTGTCTAAAGCCGTACCCCAAAGCACTGCTTTTTTACCACCAGCATTCATGGCAACGTTACCACCTACACAAGAAGCATCAGCTGATGTTGGGTCAACAGCAAATACCAAGCCAGCAGCAGATGCCGCTTCCTCTACTCGGCGAGTGACGACACCAGCACCACAGTGAATCACTGGGCGTTTACCTTCTAGGCCTGGCATGTCGATGTAATCAACAGGGCGAAATTGATCCAGTTTTTCGGTATTAATGACAGCGCTCATCGCGTCTAGCGGTACAGCACCACCAGTGTAGCCAGTACCACCGCCACGAGGGATGATGGTTAAATCAAGTTCAATCAAACCTTTGACCAAAAGGGCAATTTCATCTTCATGGTCAGGGTTAATCACCACAAAAGGGTATTCAACACGCCAGTCAGTTGCATCAGTCACGTGGCTCACACGGGCTAAACCATCAAACATGATATTGTGTTTGTGGGTAATCTTGCTTAAACGATGCAAAATATCTTTGCGCTTTTGGCGGGTAAATTCAAAGCTATCGTCAAATTTATCCACGGCTTGGCTCGTGGCGACGATTAAAATCGCCACTTGTTCATTGTCATCACGGCGTTTTTGAATTTCACTGATGCGGTGACGCATTTCTTTCACCAAGCCTTGTTGACGATGTTTGTGTTCTAACAAGTCATCAATCAAATAAGGATTGCGTTGTACCGCCCAAATGTCACCCAACACTTCAAATAACATGCGCGCCGAACGGCCTGTTTTGCGTTGGGAGCGCAAGGACTGCAATGTGTCCCAAGCCGATGCCCCCAAAATGCGGGTAACAATCTCTTTATCAGAATAAGAAGTATAGTTGTATGGTATTTCACGAATGCGTTGCTGTGTGGTCATGTTGGAGGTTCCGTTCACCGTAATTTATCAACAGAGGGTGTTTTAATGGTTAGTTTGAAAATAATGTGCTTAAAAAGCATTATTTTTTAGGTAATCAGTTCAGTATTGTAGGCTATTTTGCCTAATCATGCAGCCTTTAGATTGTAGATGATTCAAGGCTTGGGCGGGCGAAATTATTTAATAATGTATACAATAGTAGAAAGCGTCTGTGTTATAGCAAGATAGCTAGCCATATGGATAACCATAAGTGAATAAAATACCAGAATCATTCTGTTGTCATTTTGTGGCATCGCTTGTGCAGTACAGCAAACATAGCCTAAATCATCCCATCCTTTTGAGATAAATATGGTCTTACCAGTATTTTTATTGTGCAATAATTGGCGGAACAAAGTTGATTAGCAAGCAATAAAAAACCTGCCATCAAGACAGGTTTTCATGATTATAGCATTGGGTTAAATGTCAGCTTCGACGGTATCACCGTTGGCTTCCATCCATGCTCGGCGGCTAGCAGCTTCACCTTTTCCCATGAGTTTGATGAAAATATCACGGGTTTGTTCGATTTCATCTGCAGGGATTTGTACTTGCAATAGCCGACGGGTGTCAGGTTGCATGGTGGTGTCTTTGAGCTGCTCAGGGTTCATCTCACCCAAACCTTTAAATCGGCTAATGGAATAAGCAGTTTCTTTAATGCCTTCTTTTTTGAGTCGCTCGATAATGCTATCGTATTCTTGTTGATCCAGTGCATACAGTTTACGGGCAGGTTTGCTTTTGCCTTGGGCATTGACATCAATGCGGAATAAAGGTGGTTGCGCCACATAAATATGACCGTGTTCAATTAGTTTGGGGAAGTGTTTGAAAAACAGGGTCAATAGCAATACTTGGATGTGGGATCCATCGACATCAGCATCCGACAAAATCGCGATTTTTCCATAGCGTAAACCCGATAAGTCTACATCGTCTTTGAGGTCGTGTGGGTCGATACCAAAAGCCACAGCCATGTCATGAATTTCGTTGTTGGCAAACAATTGGTCACGGTGGGTTTCCAAGCTGTTTAATACCTTACCACGCAAGGGCAAAATCGCTTGGGTGTTTTTATCACGAGCCAATTTGGCAGAGCCACCAGCAGAATCTCCTTCGACCAAGAAAATTTCATTTTCGCGGATGTCCTCGCTTTCGCAGTCGGTTAATTTGCCAGGCAATACCGCAACACCAGAGCCTTTTTTCTTTTCGATTTTTTTGACAGAACGAATCCGGGCTTGGGCTTGTTTAATGGCCAACTCAGCAATTTTTTTACCATATTCACTATTTTGGTTAAGCCACAATTCAATCGGGTCAGCACAAACATTGGCTACCAAGCGTAAAGCATCGCGGTTGGTAAGTTTGTCTTTGGTTTGGCCTTGGAATTGTGGGTCCAAGAGGCGAGCAGACAAAACAAAAGCCACTTTGCTAAAGACATCGTCAGATTGTACTTTGACACCACGAGGCAATAAATTGTGCAATGTAATAAAATTGCTCACAGCATGAAAAACAGCTTGTTTTAAGCCTGCTTCATGGGTGCCACCCAAAATGGTTGGAATCAGGTTGACATAGCTTTCGCTGGTGGCATTGCCATCTTCAATCCAAGTTAGGGCAAATGATGCACCTTCACCAACAGAAAAATCACTGCTTTCATCTTGGATATAATTTTCTGCGCTAAAAATGGGCACCAAGTTTTCGGCATCACTGACCATGTCCAATAAATAGCTTTTTAGGCCTTGGGGATAATGCCAAGTTTGTTGTTTGGTTTCTGTGCCCACCTCATCTTGGAAACGCAACGTGACAGTAACACCAGGCAACAATACTGCTTTGGCACGCAATAAACGCTCAAGTTCAGCAACAGAATAGCTAGGGGTTTCGAAGTATTTGGCATCAGGCCAAATGCGTACACTGGTACCTTGGTCTTTTTTGGCGCAACTGCCTATTTCGGTTAGTGACTCAATGACATCACCACCAGCAAATACAATCCGCCAGATTTTGCCATCGCGTTTGACGGTAACTTCAAGGCGTGTGGATAGGGCGTTGGTAACAGAGACACCCACACCATGTAAACCACCAGAAAAAGCGTAAGCACCACCATCCTTTTTGTTGAATTTACCGCCAGCATGCAATTGGGTGAATACCAATTGCACAACACTAATTTGTTCAATGGGGTGTAAACCCACAGGGATGCCACGACCATTGTCACTCACACTCATGGAACCATCTGCATGGATGGTAACATCAATGGAATTGGCATAGCCACCTAGCGCTTCATCGGCAGCATTATCAATGACTTCTTGGCAAATATGGGTTGGGCTATCTGTTCGAGTGTACATGCCCGGCCGTTCTTTAACGGGTTCTAATCCTTTTAAAACGGTTACACTGCTTTCATCATATTGTTTTTGTGATTCAGTCATCTTGCTGCCTTGTACTGATGGGTGGTCAATAATTAATTATGGGATATGGGTAAAAAGAATTGCCTGAGTGTATCAGGCAATGGGGTTTTGTACTATTTTTTTTCAATGGTTTGTTTGGATAGATAGCTTTCTAAACTATCCAAATTAACCAAATGTCTGGCCAGTTCTTGCAAAGCATCTTGGTAGACATCGTGCTTAAAGTCAATGACTTCATCAATGGGTGCCCAATAATCGTGCCAGCGCCAAGCATCGAATTCAGGATGGGTGCTAGAACGCAATGAGACATCGGATTCACGCCCCACTAAACGCAATAAATACCAAATTTGTTTTTGCCCTTTATAAGAGCCACGCCACTCACGCCGTACCCAATGCGATGGTACATCATAGCGCAACCAATCTTTGGTTCTACCGAGGATTTTGACATGGTTAGGCAATAAGCCTACTTCTTCCAATAGCTCTCGATACATGGCAGCTTCTGGGCTTTCACCCGGCTTGATACCACCTTGTGGAAATTGCCAAGAGTACTCTTTAACCCGCTTGCCCCAAAAAACTTCATTGCGATGGTTGGTGATTATGATGCCTACATTAGGGCGATAGCCTTCTCTATCTAACATTTTTCGCCCACTCTTTAGATTTCGTTGCATTGATTTTCCCATAAAATGCAGGCGCTCGCTAGCATTCAATGGGCTAAGCGGTATAAAATACCACGTTCGTTGGCTGTTAGCGCATGTAAATCGGTTTTTTTCGGTGGAAAACTTGTCACATTTAGCATTTAACAGTTAAATAGCAACTGCGTGGAGATGGATTAAACAGACCGCTAAAAGCAAAAAACAAAGCGGGGAGAAAACATGGTTCCTATTATTTAAATCTGTTAAGGAGAGAAACTTAATGAAAAAAACACTATTAGCGTCTGCGGTTTTGTCTGTTTTGCTAACTGCCTGTGGTGGTGAAGCTGCAAAAACAGAAACAGCAAGTACTGCGCCAAATGCAGCATCGGCATCCGATAATCAAACAGCATCGCCTGCCCAAACGGGCCAATTGAATATTTACAATTGGTCAGACTATGTCGATCCTGAAACTGTTGAAGCGTTCAAAAAAGCCAATAATATTGCGGTTAATTATGTTTACTATGATAGCAATGAAACATTAGAAGCCAAAGTATTAACTGGTAAATCCGGTTATGACTTGGTGGCACCCAGTATTTCGCATGTTGGCCGTCAGATTCAAGCTGGTGCTTACCAAGAAGTTGATAAAAGCCAAATCTCCAACTACAACAATATTGATCCACAATTGTTAAAGCTTATGGAGCAAGTTGATCCAGGCAATAAGTATGCTGTACCGTATTTCTGGGGCATTAACACCATTGGCATTAATGAAGCCAAAGTCAAAGAAGC
>JASLDB010000203.1 GCA_030151665.1 Neisseriaceae bacterium | reverse complement strand
CTCATTACCCGTGCCCAAGCCAGTTTAGGTGGTGACATCACCGGAGCGGTCATTACTGTCCCTGCCTATTTTGATGATGCTCAACGCCAAGCCACCAAGGATGCTGCTCGATTAGCAGGCATCAATGTATTGCGCTTATTAAACGAACCTACGGCTGCTGCTATTGCTTACGGCTTAGACAATGCTGCTGAAGGTGTTTATGTGGTTTATGACTTGGGTGGTGGTACTTTTGATGTTTCGATTTTAAAACTGGCTAAAGGTATTTTTGAAGTTTTGGCAACAGGTGGCAATAGCGCTTTGGGTGGCGATGATTTTGATCACCGTTTATTCTGTTGGTTATTGGAAAAATGCAACTTGTCCGCACTCAATGAACAAGACAATCAATTGTTGTTGTCATTAATGCGCTCTGCCAAAGAAGCACTAACTGACAACCAAACTGCAACCATTGAAGCCACCCTATCCAATGATAGACACATCAGCGCCAGCATTAGCCGTCAAGAATTTCATGCACTAACCCAAAATTTGGTTAATAAAACCATGGAGCCCATTAAACAGGCCTTAAACGATGCTGATTTACAGAAAAGTGATATCAAAGGCATCATTATGGTTGGGGGCTCGACCCGCATGTTGCATGTACAACAAACCGTGGCCACTTATTTTGGTCAAACGCCATTAAACAATCTCAACCCTGAAGAAGTGGTGGCTTTGGGCGCAGCCATGCAAGCCGATGTTTTAGCAGGCAATAAACATGGTGATGATTGGTTATTACTGGATGTTACACCATTGTCACTGGGCTTAGAAACCTATGGTGGTTTGGTGGAAAAAGTGATTCCCCGCAATAGTACCTTACCGACTGCTCGAGCCCAAGAATTTACCACTTTTAAAGATGGCCAAACTGCCATGATGATTCATGTCTTACAAGGTGAGCGTGAATTGGTACAAGACTGTCGAAGCTTGGCTCGTTTTACTTTGCGCGGCATTCCGCCGATGGTCGCTGGTGCAGCTCGCATTCGCGTGACATTCCAAGTCGATGCCGATGGCTTATTGTCCGTATCGGCTCAAGAGCAAACATCGGGTGTCCATGCCCAAATTGAGGTAAAACCTTCTTATGGTTTGGATGACGACACCATCACCAATATGTTGCGCCAATCCATGGACAATGCCCAAGAAGATGCCTTAGCACGTGCTCGCCAAGAAGCCATGGTTGAAGCACAAGGCTTGGTTGAAGCCGTTAATGCCGCACTAACCCTAGACAGCGACTTATTGAATCAAGCCGAATTGGATGCTATTCAAGAGGCCATTGCAACATTGAATACTGCCATGGCAGATGACAGCCAAAGCGCTGATGTTTTACGCAATAAAGTACAACACCTTGGCCATGTTACCGATGACTTTGCTGGGAAGCGCATGAATCGCAATATTGCTCGTGCCCTCACGGGAAAGAATGTGGATAGCATTTAACGCCTAAATAGCGGTTGCCTTAAGGTGACCGCTCCAACCATTTTGAAATCAATAATAACGGTGCCACTATGCCAAAGATTACTATTTTACCCCACCCTACATTGTGCCCTGAGGGCAAGGAAATTACCGATGCTGTGGTGGGTACAACGATTTGTGACGTATTACTTAATCATGATATCGAAATTGAACACGCCTGTGAAAAATCTTGTGCTTGTACCACGTGTCACATTATCGTACGCAAAGGCTATGAGAGCTTAGAAGAACCCACGGAATTAGAAGAGGATTTATTGGATCAAGCATGGGGCCTAGAACCTGATTCACGCCTTAGTTGCCAAGCACAGATTACCGATGAAGATTTGGTGGTTGAAATCCCCAAATACACCATCAACCATGCCCGTGAACATCATTAATTAAATAGTGAGTATTGACCATGAAATGGACTGATGTACAGCGCATTGCTGAAGAATTGTACGACAACCACGATGATATCGATCCAAAAACCATCCGCTTCACCCAATTGCGGGACTTAATTATTGCATTACCTGATTTCAATGACGACCCTAGTCGCTCTGGTGAAAAGGTATTAGAAGCCATCCAACAAGCTTGGATTGACGAAGCAGAGTAAATTATTCATTGTTAAAAGCCTGTTTAGTCAATAAACAGGCTTTTTTATGGCTATTAATAATCAAAAAACTTATTTGACTATTGCTTGTTGCCCGTGGTATTGACCATGTGCTCGATGGTTATTACGCTGAACTGTTCGTTCTTTTTGTACATTGTCAGCCAAAAGCTTTCCTGTTGTTAAATCATAATGCTGACGAATAAACTGCTGATTTTTGCTTCCTGCCACCACATAATAACCATGTTTTGTTGCCGCTTTAATCGCATACACTTGCACACCATTTTTTTCTGCTGCTTGGGCAATTTGACTAATGGGTTTGCTATTATTGGGCAGTGGCAGATGTTGCTTAGGCCCTGCTAAAACTGTTGCTGATAATGACAATACAACCATGCTTAAGATCATTTTTTTCATTGGTAGTCCTGATTTATGTGGGTTTAAGATGTAGATAGCTTAAATAAACAAACTTAAGCGAATCTTAATCCTGACTAACTTAAATATTCTTTACACTTATGGCAGGTTAATTAACAAACCAAACAAATTCAATATTGAAAACATCACCAATGGTCAATGGATTCTAACGAGGAAAAATCTTTTGAAAATGAAAAGTTCGCCCCATACACCTAGATAACATCAGATTGTGTCATGCTAATTTTCTTTTCTCAGTATATTTTTCAATCTAAAAGCCGATAGCTTGCTATAATCAAAGAATTAGTAACATTTAATGAATGACATAGAAATTTATCAATGAGTAATCAACGCCTGATTGTTGGCTTTCACGCCATCAATGCCCGCTTGTGGCAAAACCCCAAAAGCCTGACTGAATTATACCTTTTAGAAGGCAAAACCGATGCTCGCATGCGTGAAGTTATTGAAAAAGCAGAAGAACAAAACGTTCGCACAGTTTATGTCAATATGGATCGCTTAAATGCATTGAGTAAAAATAAACGCCACCAAGGTGTGGTTGGCTTTATTGATGCATCAAAAATGCACATTGATTTAGACGACTTATTGGAAACACTAACCGAGCCTCCTTTTTTATTGATTTTAGATGGCATTACAGATCCCCACAATCTAGGGGCGTGTTTGCGTGTTGCCGATGCAATGGGTGTACATGCTGTTATTGCGCCAAAAGACAAAAGCGCAGGTCTGAATGCAACTGTTAGCAAAGTGGCTTGTGGGGCAGCAGAAACAGTACCTTATATCACGGTGACCAACTTAGCCCGTACCATGAAAGATCTAAAGGAATATGGTGTGTGGATTGTCGGTACGGATATGGATGGAGAAAGCCTACACAATTTTGACATCCCAAAAGGTGTGGCTTGGGTCATGGGCTCAGAAGGTGAAGGCATGCGCCGCTTAACCCGTGAAAATTGTGATGCTTTGGTATCAATCCCCATGTATGGTACGGTAGAAAGTTTAAATGTTTCAGTGAGTACTGGTATGGTTTTGAATGAAACCCGTCGCCAGTTTGATTTGAAGAAATAAAACGCAGTTGCCCCTATTTCAATAGGGGCTATTTTCTGTTTAATTTCACAAAGGATTGCCATGTTTTTTGCCATTGCCATTGCATTATTGATTTTCGAAATTGTTACTGGTTCTTTTTACCTATTGGTTATCAGTGCCGCATTCGCCACTGCTGGTTTAGCAGGTTTCTTTTTTGACATGGGCACATCCACAGGCTTTGTCATCACAGCTGTGGTTTCCCTATTGGGCATATTTTTGGTCAAAAAACACCACAAACGCATTCAACTCCTGCGCAAAGACAATAATGATGATTTAGCTGACTTAGACAAAGGGCAAGTGGTACATGTCAATAAATCGCTACCCGATGGCAAATGGCAAGTACACTATCGTGGCACCATTTGGCTGGCACAAAACATCGGCGATGGTGCACTACAAGAAAATGACAATGCCATCATTGAGTCAAAAAATGGTAATATCCTGCATATACGCAAAGTTGTTTAATCATCATGGGCGATTTAACGATTATTGAATCACCTAGCCAAGTTGATATTGACATACTCTATCAGGGGTTACTGGCTTACAACTTACCTTTTTTACAAGGTGCTAAACACCAACCAATAGCCATATTTCATGAGCAAAATGGCGAAAAATTAGCGGGCATTTATGGTGATATTTTGGGAAAATGGCTAC
>JASLDB010000248.1 GCA_030151665.1 Neisseriaceae bacterium | reverse complement strand
AAATAGGTGTACTCAATGCCAACAAAGCGCTTAATAAAATGGTTTTTACTTTCATGTTTCATCCTGAATTGATGTCGGTTTAATCAGACTGTTGTATTCAATTTTTTTAAGCACATTAGAGTAATTGACTTATCTTAATTTCACAAGATTATTTATATTAATTAAAACAACATCTTACAATAATATTCTGCATTAACAAATACTTGCTTATCCATATAATAAATACATATTGTTTAAATGACAAATAAATAATATTATACCTATCAGAAGCCAAGGTCTTGTTGTATATTATTGGCAGTTTAATTAGGAACATCAGCATGTTAGTTGCCAAGTATTGGGCCGAAGAAAAAAAGAAATTACCAGTCAAACGTCGATCATCCGATCAAAAAGAAAATACCACCATTACCATTCGCCGCTTGGGTTGGTCTAATCGCAGTCAAGATGCAGCCAACCAGATGGCAAAAGAGCGTCTTGATGAGGCAATTGAAGAAGTCACCTCTTTAAAAGTATCCATCAAAGACCAAAAACGAGGCGAATTTCGGGTTGATGGCGCATACAATGGCGCAGATGGTCTGCCCATTCGTGAAGAAATTATCATGCAGTATGGTACCAATTTCATCACCCGAAATGCCTATGGTGCAGAATGTTTGAATATGGCCAATATCGCTTTTTTGGATGTTGATGATCAAACCAGTTTGCCCAAAGGCAGCCCAATTAAATCATTAACGGTACTTAGTTTATTGGTGTACCCAATTTTATTGTGGTTTTATGGTCACCCACTCAATAATCCATGGCAGGTTTTATTGTATCTATACCCTTTGATTTTACTGGTATTGGTGCTGCGCCATGTTTTTTTCTCTTTGGAAAAAACATTTGCTCGCTTTGCCAAAAAACACCCTGATGTTTCTTTTCGGGTGTATCGCACCCATTCAGGTTATCGCTTATTGTTTCAGCACAAAGCCATGCTCGCCAGTGATGAAACATTTTGGAAAATGGTCGCCCCCTTGCGCCCAGATCCGCTTTATGTTCGCATGTGCCAATTACAAAGCTGTTTTCGAGCCCGTTTAAGCCCCAAACCATGGCGAATTAACCTTGATCCTTTATACAAAGTGGTCAAAACCAAAATTTGGCACATGGATTTACAAGCCAAGCCAGAACGCAAAGCTTGGCTCAAAACCTACAAAGAAATCAGCAAAAATCACGCAACCTGTCATTTTGTCGTGGAATACAACCCAAAAGCAAAAACCACTGGTAAAAAAGAAATTATGTTGATTGAAGCTGCTATTCATTTGCATGATAACCACTGTAAAGCCCACAGCAATTTACCCCTCGCTTAATGTATTAACCATTTCCCCCAAAGCCATTGAGTTGGCTTTTTTTATTTTACTTTCATGTATTCATGTAAAATTCAATAAAGAAGCCCTGATGGCATACACTTATGGGATAATCTAATCTATTAACTTGAAATCTTACAATAATAGCCACTTTAAATAGAGATTATGTCTAAACAACCGGTTCCCATTACCATTACCACCTACAATATTCACAAAGGCATGTCGGCATTGAACCGTTTTGCCCAAGTTGAAGACATTGCCCAAGCCATGAAAAGCTTAACCACCGATATTTTATTTTTACAAGAAGTGCAAGGGCAAAATTTAAAGCGTGCGGTAAAATTCAATAATTATCCAGACGAAGCCCAATATGATTATTTTGGTGAATATTTGGCATTTAACCGCTCGTATGGCAAGAATGCAGAATTCCCCAGTCGCCACCATGGCAATGCCGTCTTAAGCCGCTTTCCACTGGACCCCAAAGACAATGTGAATATCACTGTCAATAAAATGGAGCACCGTGGTGTCTTGCATTGTGAAATCTACCCCACCAATTGGGATAAGCCTTTGGTTTGTTTGTGTGCCCATTTAAATTTACGCCACGCAGACCGTGTTAAGCAATACCAAGCGATTCACGACTATGTTTGCAATACCATTGATCCCAGTTACCCATTGATTTTGGCAGGTGATTTTAATGACTGGAGCCACAAATCTTGTGACAATATTGGGCAAACTTTGCATATGCAAGAGGTCTTTATGACCAGTTTAGGACATTTACCACGCAGCTTCCCTGCTCGCTTCCCGATTTTAAGCTTAGACCGCATCTACACCCGTAACTTAGAGATTATCCGTGCCAATGTGCACTCAGGTGATCCGTGGCAAAAACTGTCGGATCATTTGCCATTGAGTGCGACTTTGCAATTGAGAAGTTAAACCAATTAATAAATAAACTATTAAGAAAACTAATGGCTATAACTGAAAAAATAAACCAAGGGACATTAGAAAGCCTCTGCCGTGTACTAGGACACACATATGATGGGTTTACTGGTTCGGAACTGGAAACATTTCTAGCAGAAGCGAATATTCAGGATATTAATCCAGAAAGTACCAAATGGAAGCGTTTAAAAGCTGCATTATCCCTTAAACAAAATCAAGATAATAGTGCAAATAATATCTTTCGATTCATTATCATTTGTATGTCTCCCGTCAGACATATACATAATCCAATTCGTTTCAAAGCATTACGAATGGAATTAAATAAAATTCTTAATTTTGAAGGTTATTTCCTCAGTGAAAATGGAGAGATAATTAAAAGAAAAAAAATACAAGCACTCAGTGAGTCACTTGAACGAGAGCGCTCTCTAAGGGAGCAATTAACCAATCGCCAAGCTCATGAGGACATTTTTCATTATTGCCGAGCAGAATTATTAGTCGATAATTATTTCCATACAGTATTTGAAGCAACAAAAAGTATCGCTGATAAAATTCGTTTAAAAACGGGTTTAACAACTGATGGTGCTATTCTTGTACAGACAGCCTTTTCTTATAAACCTGATCGCCCCGATGAACTCCCTCATTTAGCGATAAATAGCCTTCAAACTGAAAGTGAACAAAGTGAACAAAAAGGCTTCCAAAACCTTCTAATAGGCTTGTTTGGTACATTTCGTAATACTACTGCCCATGCACCCAAAATAAAATGGGAAATTAAAGAGTTAGATGCACTTGATACTTTATCATTAATATCACTCATACACCGACGTTTAGATAAAGCCACGCCGGTAAAAAAACTTTATGGAAATCAAGAATAAAAAAGCAAGCCATCTGGCTTGCTTTGTCTTTATTGGCTTATTTATTTTTGCAAAGCCTGAATGGCTGTTAAAGCAATGGTATACACAATATCATCCACCAATGCACCACGCGACAAATCATTCACTGGCTTATTCAAGCCTTGTAACATTGGGCCAACACTCACCACATTGGCACTTCGTTGTACCGCTTTGTAAGTGGTGTTGCCGGTATTCAAATCAGGGAATACAAATACCGTGGCTTTACCTGCAACAGGGCTATTGGGTGCTTTTTGTTGTCCAACACTGGGTACACTGGCTGCATCGTACTGCAATGGGCCATCAATCAACAAATCGGGTCGCTTGGCCTTGGCTAGTTCAGTGGCTTTAGCCACTTTTTCCACATCCGCACCAGTGCCAGATGCACCAGTGGAATAAGAAATCATCGCCACACATGGCTCGATACCAAACAATTTTGCTGAATCGGCAGATTGAATCGCAATGTCTGCCAATTGCTCTGCAGTCGGCTCTGGATTCACCGCACAGTCACCATAGACCAAAACCTGCTCAGGCATTAGCATAAAGAAAACGCTGGAAACCAAACTGGCTTCGGGTGCCGTTTTAATCAATTGCAAGGCTGGACGAATGGTATTGGCAGTGGTGTGCACAGCTCCTGATACCAAACCATCAACATCACCGACCGCTAGCATCATCGTACCCAGAACCACATTATCACCCAATTGGTCTTCTGCTTGTCCTGGTGTTAATCCTTTACTCTTACGCATTTCAACCATTGGTGCCACATATTGTGAACGCAAATTGGCAGGGTCAATGATTTCCATGCCTTCTGGAATTTTTAAGCCATGGGTTTTAACGACATCATCAATTTCATGTTGGCTCGCCAATAACACACAACGAGCAATGCCTTTTTCATGGCAAATAATGGCGGCTTTCACCGTACGCGGTTCTGCCCCCTCAGGCAAAACAATGCGTTTATTGGCAGCGCGAGAGCGTTCCATCATGCGATAACGGAATGCTGGCGGTGACAAACGCCAATCTTTTGGTGCATCCAACTTCGCTGTCAAAATATCGGCATGAACACTGTCTGCAATGTGGCTAATCATGCCTTCCATGCGCGGTAAATCATCAAATGGCACACTCAAGGGTTGATTAGATAACATTTCAGC
>JASLDB010000233.1 GCA_030151665.1 Neisseriaceae bacterium | reverse complement strand
TTCACAATAACCGCATTACTCTGGCTCCAAAGCAAACCACTGACCAGTAATAAGGCACATGACAACATAGGACGAATAAAGTGAATAGCCATCTTAGCTCCATTAAATCACGACATACAGTTAGCAAATAATGACATATAGCTATTAAAAATGCAAAAAAAAAGCAAGCATACCTCGCTTGCTTTTTTCAAAACATCACCACCTTTATGGCACCAATGCTTTAAGTTTATTTTGATAAAATGTTACTTTTTTGCGATTACCCAGGTTGCTTTCAGCTTGGCTGTAATATTGAACCAACTGCTGACAAGCTGCACGAGAATCCAATTGGCACGCTTGATCCCAACTGAATAAAGCTGCTTGTTGTTTTGGGTTCAATACAAGGCTTTTTTGTGTTGATAAATTGGTTTTACAGTCGCTTGTACCACATTGTGCAGAAGTATTGCTAGAACTTAAGCGCTCATCTTCACCTTGTTGCCACAATTTACTCGCTCGCGATTCGCAGCTATCTGCTCGACCTGCAGCGCAAGATTTTTCCAAGATGCTTAAGGCAGTCGCTTGGTCTTGTGCATTGGTCCCATGATCATATTGCCAATTGCCTAGTGGTAAACAAGCATCACTGTCTGGCAATATTTGACAAGCTTGGCTTAGGTATGTCACTGCAGTACTCGGGTCTTTGGCAACCCCTTCACCATTTAGCAACATCAATCCCAAAAATGAACAACCGGTTTCTTCTTTGCGCTCACAAGCTTGGGCAAACAAATTTTTAGCTTGATCAACATCTTTATCCAAACCCTCACCAAATTGATACAACACCCCTAAAGCACTGCACCCTGTACCACTGCCACCTTGACAGGCCTGATCAAAAAAAGTTGCTGCTTTTGCTGCATTATCCGCTGCTAAATAATCATTGCCCAATAACACACAGGCTGCGACTTTATTGTCATTACAAGCTTCCAATAATTCAGCTTCAATCTGTTCTGGTGTTACCGCTGCCCACAATTGCATGGCACAAAAAAGGGATACCAATCCCAATAGGTATTTTTTCATCATTTTCAACTTCGAATGGCTAGCATAAGCCCGCATTTTACTGGAATTACCCAACAATGCTACTGATCACCAATGCTTTTTTGCGCTTCATTGAATTTTTGCTGGCTTTGATCCACACTTTGTTGAATGTCTTTTTCCATTTTTTCTTTGCGCTCAACTGGTTTTTCAATGGATTGATGCACCAACTCTTCCCCACCACAAGCACTCAGCGCCAATAACAATGTCAATAATGCAATATTTTTCATCATGTCTTCCCATATTAAAATCGCGGTATTGATTGAGCATCTATCATACACCGCCCATAAAAATTGCTATAGCCAAACATTGCCCCAGCCACCACAATAATTCTATTCTATCAAAACAATCATCTAATTTTTTAATAAAATATGCCTATTTTCTATTGTTGTAAATCATGTTAAGTGATGCTGACAAACCAATAAAAATCAATCCCTTTGATTATTATCATGATATTCATATGCTGCATACCATTCAATTGTCACCAAACCGTTATCTCACGTTTTCAACTATCGACAAGTGCTGATATCTTTCCTAAGATACGCAGATATTGACTCCACTTACTTTATTTATGCCCACTATTACCCCTTTATTTCTAGCATGGCTCTCTAGCCTAAGACCCAAAACCCTACCATTGGCCAGCATGTCAATTTTCTTGGGCACCAGTCTTGCTTATTACCATGGCTCGTTTTCACTGAGTATCATGGCTTTGGCGTGGTTAACCGCGAGTTGTTTGCAAATATTATCCAATCTGGCCAATGACTATGGTGATGCGCTTAAAAATACCGATAGAGCAGATAGGCTTGGGCCTTTACGTGGTATTCACACAGGTTTGATTAGCACAAGGCAACTTTATGTGGCCATGATATACTTAATTATCATAACCATTGTTTTAGGCAGCATATTATTGTGGCAATCAATCAGCAACTGGCAAAGTTTACTGGTATTCTTGCTTTTAGGTTTATTGTCGATTGTGGCTGCCATCGCTTATACCGTCGGTAAAAAACCTTATGGCTACCGAGCCTTGGGCGATATTGCTGTTTTTATTTTCTTTGGTTTATTGGCGGTTTTGGGCACTATTTTTTTGCAAACCCAAACGTATTACCCAATCGATACATTGCCTGCCATGGCCATGGGTTTATTGGCCGTTGCGGTGTTGAATATCAACAATATTCGTGACATGGCAACCGATCCACTCAGTGGAAAAGTAACGCTTGCTCAAAAATTAGGCCCAAGAGGAAGCCGATATTACCATGTTGCTTTATTATTGGGTGCATGGCTATTTTTTGCAGCTTATGCGGTGACAGAACAACTTTACCCACTGATTTGGGTGGGTATTTTGCCTTTTTTCATGTGGCAAATACGCGCTATTTTACAACAACAAAACGTAGCAGCTTTATTATTGCCCACCATACGCTTAAGTTTCTTTTGCCCATTGTGCTTGATCATTGGCATTGGGCTTCACCCATAAAAAATCTGCCACACCATGATGGGTGGCAGCTTTTATGACTCAATGGGAATTACATCTTCTCAATAAACTTGGGTCCTTGAAAAACTCGCTTCGCATCCCCTCTTGCCACATTTTGGTGATGTGAATGCAAAATCCCTTTTTTATCGCTTTGTTGCTGCGTAATTAAAGCTTCGCGCTTTTGCTGTAACAAAATCAATGCCATTTTTTTATTCGCATGTTGACTGCGTTCACTCTCTACCCGTACGGTCAAGCCTGTTGCCACATGCGTAGCTTGTACTGCTGAGTCTGTGGTATTCACATGTTGCCCACCAGCACCAGAGGAACGGCAGGTTTTGAATACCACTTGATCGCCTTGTGGCAGTTCTTTTGGCATTTCCAACACGTCCACACCAATAAACCAATTTTTGCGCTTATGTTGTGATCGAAAAGGACTTTCACACACCCAAAGTATGCTGCCTTGCCATGCTGCTAATAAAGCAGCCTCTTCTTTGCCTTCAACTGCCATTAAAATTGAACGGGGTAACTGACTTGGTGTTGCCTCATTCATTTCTAATACAGTGACGTTGACTGCCAAAACATCCGCCTCTTGGCAAAACCGCAGCCACGCATGTTTAACTGCCATGCAACACTCCAAAGGGCCTTTTGCTGCTGAAAACTGCACCAATTTCATTAACAGCACTCCTTATTTCGTGTTTTGTAACTGATGATGGGTTTGAATCTGGCCACCACCTGTACCAAACCTGCAGCTTCCAAGGTATCAATCACTGTGGTAATGGATTTATAGGCTTGCGGGGCTTCCTCATACAATAACTCGCGGCTTTCACAAACCACACGAGAACCCAAAGATGTTCTTTGTAAATCTCGATAGTGGTATTGTTTATCTAAACGCCCTTTGCAATCTTTGCGTTTCCACTTGCGCCCAGCACCATGCGCCACAGAATACAAACTGATGGCTTGAGGCTTTGGCAATACCAAGTAACTGTAGTCACCACGAGAACCTGGAATCATCACCAAACCTTCGTCCGAAGCTGCAGCACCTTTTCGATGCAAATACTGCACCTCACCTTCATGCTCTTTGGTTTGCAAAAAATTATGGTAACGATCCAAAATTAACTCACCTTCACCATAAAGATTATTCAAAATTCGTTTGGCAATTAAGTGGCGATTTTGAATAGCATAACGCAAAGCCTCATCGTGGGCTGTCCAATAGTCTTCGGCAGCTTTGGAGCCATGTGCTAAACCGACTTGCCCATGTTGGCTGACATATTGATTCAAAATAGCCTGCCCCAAGCCACGAGAACCACTGTGTACCAATAATTGCAAAGACTGCTTATTTAAGTTGGCTTTGGCAAACAACGCCTCATCAAACACGGTATCCACTTGCTGCAATTCAGCAAAGTGATTTCCTCCACCAATATTGCCCATGGCGTAGTGACCATCGGATAAGGGCAACAGGTCAGAATCCAAAGCATGAATGTCATCTTCAGTTAAGGCAGCATCAATATTACCCAATCGCTTGAGTAATTTATCAACTGAATTTTTGACACTCAAGTCGGTTTGGTAAAAACCCATACCACAACCAATATCAGAACCAATTAATGCAGGGTAAAAATAATTATGACTTAAAAAAGCCGCACCAATGGGGTGAACACGACTGGCATGCAAGTCTGGCATGCCCACAACTTGTAACATACCGGCTAAATGCATACAGTTTTGTAACTGCTCTACAGCAACGGATTCAATCCAAGTATTTTCATTGGCGAAATAAGACGCACCGCTTTGGCGGCACAAATGCAGAATACTGCCCATTTATTGTCCTTAAATAACAATAGATAAACCTTGCCTAATTAGGCAAAAAATTGATTTAAGCTGGGCAGGTCAAACAAGAATTACAGTTGAATTTGACCTGCAGTTTGGATAATCGCAATCATGATTAGCCTCCTTGCAGTAAAATTTGAGAATGGTGTCATCATACTGTGTACAATAGTCTAAAGACAAGCATGGTGTATAATATTGGCTCAGTTTGTTGTCAAAACACCCTATCATTACTGATACAGCATAAAAAAGCCAAGCACATGCTTGGCTTTTTTCATTCCTGTTCAATATTATTTCATGTAAACCATCGGCTTTTTATCCACGATTTCTACTAGTTTGTATTTCACACTAGAACCATCTGCAGGCGGATTTTCAAGCTTAATTTTATTGATTTTAAGGGTATAGGTAAAACCTTCTTGGTAGTTAAAACCTTCAATATTACCGTAAAAATTTTCCCATTCTGTTTGTTTCAAGTCTTTTTTCACTTGCATGCACTTCATCGGGCCAACACCCACGCAATTGGCTAGCACGCCATTGATATACATTACTTCGTTCTGACCTGTTTTGGTGCCTGATACATTAGAACAAGCCGCGACTGCCAAGACAGCAGTCGATAATAAAATTTTTTTCATGTGTACTCCTTTGTTAAATGATTGGGTTGGGTTACTTTCCCAATATTTCCTATATCTTTATATCATAAATAAAAAAGCCGCATTGTATAAAATGCGGCTTTTTAACAAAGTTTACCTTTTTATGCTTAATCAGCTTGTCGACGTAACATCGCAGGAATTTCAAAATCGTCCATAACCGATTGATTAGCAAAATCAGATGCCCCAAGATTCATGGCACGTGTACCACGTCCAGAACGCACAACATTAGACATTTCAGGCATACCATCTGTCCCTGTGGCTTGTGCGGTACGAACCATTTTCAAATGGCCATTGTTTTCAATGTCATTACCTTCACGCAAACCTGTTGCAATAATCGTCACGCGAATATCGCCTTCGTTCATGGTTGCATCTTCTGCTGTACCATATTTTCGCTCAGCATCTGCATGAGCATACTCATCTACCACAGACATGATTTCTTTGTACTCAGACATGCGTAAGCAGTTTGGTGCGGTGGTGATATTCACCAAAACACCACGTGCACCATCTAAGGTCACATCGTCTAGCAATGGACTGGCAATCGCTTGCTCTGTTGCCAAACGAGCACGATCCACACCATTGGCCTCTGCTGAACCCATCATCGCCATGCCCATAATGCCCATAACGTTACGTACGTCAGCAAAGTCCAAGTTAATCAAACCTGGGCAAGTAACCACTTCAGAAATACCAGCAATAGCATGTTTTAAAACATCATCCGCTGCGCGGAACGCTTCTTTAACAGTAACATCCTCACCCAAAACAGTTAATAGTTTGTCGTTTGGAATGATAATCAAAGAATCAACATGCTGACGCAATTGATCCACACCCGCATTGGCAACTTGCAAACGCTTGCCTTCATAATTAAAAGGACGTGTTACAACTGCTACGGTTAAAATACCCATCTCTTTGGCAATTTCAGCAACCACTGGTGCAGCACCTGTACCGGTACCACCACCCATACCAGCAGTAATGAAAACCATGTTCGCGCCTTGCAAAGCTTCAGCAATGGTTTCACGGTCTTCTAAAGCAGCATTTCGACCAATTTCAGGGTTGGCACCTGCACCAAGACCACGGGTCAATGTACCACCCAATTGAATTCGTTTAGGGGCTTGGTTTAATTGCAAACATTGCGCATCAGTATTTGCACTGATAAATTCTACGCCATGTAATGAGCCAGCAATCATGTTATTGATGGCATTACAACCACCACCACCTAAACCAATGACTTTAATGACAGCAGGATTTGCTGCTGACTCAACGACGTCGTAAACCAATTCCATGAACAACTCCTCAATACCAATCGCATTTAAATGTCAATATATTGACTGTTTAGATTGTAACCCATCTTTTACAAAATATGCACCTAAGTTAAGTAAATTTCGCAAAACATTGTTATAAAACATACAGTATACGGTTTTTTTTGTTAAAAATTGTTTTTCAACCAATTTTTTACTTT
>JASLDB010000168.1 GCA_030151665.1 Neisseriaceae bacterium | reverse complement strand
TTGCCCACGCAATTGCACTTAATGGAAGAAATCAAAAAAGTAAAACGGGTCATTCAAAAAGCCTTGCCCGATGCGCCACAAGAAATTATTTTGGTATTGGATGCCAATATTGGCCAAAATGCCTTGAATCAAGTGGCGGCTTTTGATGATGCCTTGGGTTTAACCGGTTTAATCTTGTCAAAATTAGATGGCACTGCCAAAGGCGGCGTGATTGCTGCCTTGGCTAAGAATCGCCCTGTTCCAGTTCGTTTTATTGGCGTGGGTGAAGGCATTGATGACTTGCGTCCATTTATTGCCAAAGATTATGTTGATGCGTTGTTAGATGACAACGAACAACACTAATCACCATTAAGGTTGGGCAGCAGTATGTGGAAAAATCCCTTATTGAGAATGCACTTTGCAGCCGTTTTATATGGTTTGTCGGGCATTTTTGGGGCATTGGTTAGTGCACGTGCCGATACAATCGTATTGGGGCGTGCTGCTTTTGCTTGGGTTTTAATTACCTTGCTGTTTATGGTGACCCGTCAAAAACCTTGGCAAAATGTGAGCCGACAATCAGCAGGCTATTTGGCGATTGCTGGGGTGTTATTGGCCGTTCATTGGCTCACCTTTTTCTTGGCGGTGCAATGGGGTGGGGTAGCCATCGGCACGCTTGGTTTTTCTTGCTTTCCTGCGGCCACTGCCATTTGCGAAGCGATTTTTTTCAAAGAAAAACTGCAGCGTAAAGAATGGCTCTTTTTGACCGTGATTATCATGGGTCTAATCTTGATTACACCCAGTTTTACTTGGGGTAACCAAGCCACATTGGGCTTGTTGTTGGGAATTTTGTCGGGCAGTGTGTATGGCTTCTTGGCAGTGTATTACCGCATGGTGCAAGTCAAAGACATTTCCAGTATGCAGATGTGTTGGTGGCAATATTTGGCGATTAGCCTATTGATGTTGCCAATCACTGGCCCTGTTATGCTCAATATTAGCAGCCATGATTGGTTCTGGATTGCCTGCGTTGGGGTGTTCTGTACATTTTGGGCTTACCATTTGTTTTTAACCAGTTTGCAAGTTTTAAAAGCGCGAGTGGTGGCAATGATTATTGCCTTGGAACCCGTCTATGCCATTTTGGTGGCATGGGCATTTTTGGGACAAAGCCCCAGTTTGCGCATGGTAATCGGTGGTGCTTTGATTATTTGGGCAGTGTTGATGTCCAGTCGCCGCTAAGCTAAATTTTTTGGGGTGCAACGATGATTCGTTTTGAACAAGTTAGCAAAATCTATCCAGGCAATTTTAAGGCATTGGATAAACTCAGTTTCACCATTGAAAAAGGTGAAATGATATTCTTGGCTGGCCATTCAGGTGCTGGCAAATCAACGGTTTTAAAATTGATTTCAGGCATTACCAAGCCCACTGGTGGCAAAGTGATGCTGAATAATCAAAACTTGGGTGAATTGAGCGATAACCAACTGGGGTATTTGCGTCAACACATTGGTATTGTGTTTCAAGACCACAAAATATTGTATGACCGCAATGTTTTGCAAAATGTTTTGTTGCCATTGAAAATCATTGGTTATGATGCCAAGACAGCACAAAAACGCGCTTTGGTTGCGATTGAAAAAGTAGGCTTAAAAGGCCGTGAAATAGCGGATCCCATCACCTTATCTGGTGGTGAACAGCAGCGCTTGTGTATCGCTCGTGCTGTGGTGCATCAGCCCACATTGTTGATTGCCGATGAACCATCTGCCAACTTAGATAGAGCCTATGCACTCGATATCATGGAGCTTTTTCGCAGCTTTCATCAAGCAGGCACAACGGTTTTGATTGCAGCACACGATGAAACGCTGATGGCAGATTACGGTCACCGAATTTTGCGTTTAAAAGAAGGACGTTTTAGCTCATGATGAATTATGTTTCTTTGAATATTGAAGCGGGTAAAAATTCTTTATTGCGCCTGATTAAACAGCCTTTTGGCAGCTTATTAACCTTGTTGATGTTGTCAGTATCATTGACTTTGCCATTGGCGTTGTATTTGGCGACACAAAGCGTTCAATCGGTGATGGGGCAATTGTCTGCCACACCGCAAATTACGGTTTATGTGGCATTGAATGCATCCAGTGAAGACAGCAAAACCTTGCATCAACAATTAAAAGAGGTCGCTGGTGTTGCCAAAGTGGATTTTTTGAGCAAAGACCAAGCCTTAACTGAGTTGCAAGACAGCATGGGTGAAAAAGACTTAATCAATGTTTTGGACGAAAATCCCTTGCCCGATGCTTTTATTATTACACCCAAAAGCAGCATACCAACAGATGTTAAAGCCTTGCGAGAAGTCTTGGCCAATATGCCCATGGTTGACCAAGCCAATATGGACACAGAGTGGTTAACCACCTTATACCAAATGCACCAATTTGCGAACAAAGTGGTGTGGTTTTTGTCCATCACGTTAAGTGTTGCTTTTGTTTTGGTGGCACACAATACCATCCGTTTGCAAAGTTTAAGCCAACGCGATGAAATCGAAGTCAGCAAATTATTGGGTGCACCGGCATCGTTTATACGCCGACCATTTTTGTATCAAGCTTGGTGGCAAGGCTTATTTGCCACGGTGTTAAGTTTGGGTTTGTGTGCATGGCTAATGAAGCTGATGACACCATTATTAAGTGACATGCTTAGTCCTTACGGCGTTAGCATGGTGTATCGCTTCTTTACCCCTGTGGAAATTGTGGGTATTTTTGGTTTAATGACCCTATTGGCTATATTGGGTGCGTATTTGGCAACCAAGCAACATTTAAACAGTTTAAAAGCTTAAATTTTATTAACCACCCCCTAAAGGGCTTATGGAAAACAATATCGAAAAAAACAGTAATACTTCATCTTTATCTTACCGAGACCGCATGGCGATTGAAGAGCATGAGCGCTTGTCGCCACGTTTGGTCTACGAAATCATCCGCCGAGATGGCATTGAGGAGCTTAAGCGCCCTGCGCGCTCCTTAATGTTTTCGGGTCTTGCCGCTGGCATTGTCATTTCCTTTTCTTTTTTGTGTAAAGCCATTTTTATGGCTTATGTTCCTGATGCCACTTGGGCACCGATGTTTACCAATTTTGGTTACACGGTGGGCTTTTTGTTGGTGATTTTGGGGCGAATGCAATTGTTTACCGAAAATACCATCACCACCGTGGTACCGATGTTCAATCCCTTAAAATTTGGTAAGGTGCTATCGGTGTGGCGCTTGTGGGGCATTGTGCTCTTGTCCAACTTGGTTGGCACCACTTTAGCAGCGTATTTTTTAAGCCACTCTATGGCGATTAACCCTGAATTTAAAATCGCCATGAACGAAATTGCAGCCCATGTTGCCAGTCGTGATATTACTGAAAACTTGATTCGTGGCATTCCTGCGGGAATCTTAATTGCTTCGATTGTGTGGATGATGCCCACCGCCAAGCAAGCGGGTTTTTGGGTAATTTTATTCTTTACCTACCTCATCAGCTTGGGCGATTTCACCCATGTGGTGGTGGGTTCTGCTGAGATGGCATACTGGATTTTTGAAGGCCATGCCAATCTATATGATTATTGGATTCGCTTCTTATTGCCAACGTGTTTGGGCAATATTTTGGGCGGCACTGGCGTTTTCACCATTTTGGTTTATGGCCAAGTGAGCGAAGAAGTTAGCCCCCGTTAGTTTGAATGATTGATAAAAAAGCCTGTTGTGTAGCAACAGGCTTTTTTGATGCAGAAAGATTTATTTTCATAAATTGTTAGAGGGTATTTCAGTCCAGACATTATGGCCACTTTGTTGATTTGTAAAAATAATAGTTTCTATTCCACCCTTTGTTGTTAGGCCAATCATAATATCATCACCTGTACTAAGTTGATTCATTATATTCCCATCATAATAAAGCCTATACTCATGCCTTATAGCACTACTTGCTCTAGCGTTATACCAAGTAATATTTATGCTTTTTTTTGTCCTAGGTGACCAAATCGAATAGTGGCAGGATGTCTGTATTTAGTTGGATATCCCTGTGCAATTGGGCAAAAGAGGCTTTGTAATTTACTAACACCATGTAGTTCATGTTGATTAGACACATTAGGGTTAACATCTGATTCTGTAAGTGTGCTTGTTGATAGTTTTGCATGCAGATCTTTATATGGTTAGATTTTATAAGAAATAGGTTCAGGAAATAATAGGTCTAGATGTTTAGGATCTATTTTAAAGAGCGGACCTTTTTCAGAGACTTTATTTGTTTTGCCATTTCGCTTAATTAAGTGATCCATCGTTATAATGCGATCTTTTATAAGCAGTAATAATTGACTTAGTAATGGATTTTTAGTATGAATTACCTTTTTTAAAACAAAGCATTCAATTCCTGAGTCATTAATAAATGATTCGGCTTCTATCCAGAAAGTTTCTTTATGTTTTTCTAGAAGTCGTTGCCTCAATAATTTTCCAGACCAAACTAAAATTTCACCATCTGTTGTATGCTTTTCAAATAAAATATCTTTTTCAATGTCAACTTCAAAGAATAATCCTTGAGGGTTGGCTATATCAGATTTTATAGTGCAATAAAGCTTATAATCTTCATCTCGTGCATAGCCATATTTATCTAACATTTCAGAACTACTTTTTACAACTGATTTATTCCATTCTGCAACTTGTGCAAAAATTGTAGAACGAGTCTTGGAAAATTGTCTGGTCGTTTTTAATTCTATGCCTTGATAATCTGGCTGTTTGGAACTATTTGGGGTAATTCCTAAAGCTTCTTCTATTGCCATACCAACCGCAGTATCTCCATCAAAAATTCTTGACGGAATAATAGCACCATTCTTTGCCAAGTTTTTGAGTTTTAAAAGTAATTCTTCTGCTACTAAATTGTTTTGTTTATATAGCTCTTGTAAAAAACTTGAATAGGTAGATAAATCTGTTTGGTTTAGATTTATTA
>JASLDB010000144.1 GCA_030151665.1 Neisseriaceae bacterium | reverse complement strand
TCTCACCCACACAGGATACCAATACATGCCTGTACTGGATTTTGCCCATGCAAAAAAGACAAACACCAACATTGCCGCATAAGACAAAATTTGTTGTGTTTTGTGTTGGCTTAACAAAGCACGCAACAACCAAATCATGGCCATCAGTAAAGCAATGGGGGTAACACCCAATTTGGCTTGTCCAAAATACCAAACAAAGGGATAAACAATGCTTAAAATAACCACCAAAGCATTTAAAATCCCTTTTAATTTAGGCATTATTGGCTTGCTCTGCCTTGTTCAAAACCGCTTGGATCACATCAGCCACCGTGCGCACACTTCGAAAATCTTCTGCTTGCAATTTATGCCCTGTTTGACGCTTGATATAATCAATCAAATCAATGGCATCAATGCTATCAATTTCCAAATCCTCGAATAAATTGGCTTCTGGCTTAATGAGTTCTGGCTCGATTTCGAATAAATTTTCCAAAGCGTCGGCCAAAACTTGGTAGATTTCTTGTTCTGTCATTATGAATCCCAATGATATTATTATTGATTTATTGTTTGCTACTAATAAAGCGGGCCAAGGTGTTGGCACTCAAAAAATGTTCCCGCAACTGCTTACTGTCATTTTCCATTTGCAAACCAAATCGCTTTTGCAAAGCCAAACCCAACTCCAACGCATCGACAGAGTCCAAACCCAAACCCTCATCGTCAAATAAAGGCATGTCATCACCAATATCGGCAACATCCATGTCCTCCAAACCCAAACTGTCGATAATCAATTGTTTCACGTCTTTAATTAATTCACTCATTGATTGCTTTCTTGCTGAAAATATTCCTGCAATTGTTGATTAAGTTGCCTTGCCGCAATGGGCAAGGGCTTTTTGTCTAGCCATGTTTTCGGGTCTATGTCCTCCCCGACATAAAAGTCATACTGCACTTTTTCTTTTGGTACCCGATACCATGGCTGATTTTTTTTAAAATTCGGTGGATTCATCACAATGACAACAGGGGTGATTACCGTCGCACTTCTTAAACCAATCGCAACAGGGCCACGGTTGAAAGTAATTTTTCCATCCCAACCTGTTCTCGTTCCTTCTGGAAAAATTAACAAACTTTCCCCATTTTGCAAAACACTCCCTGCATCCTCAATTAATTGCAAGGACTCATCATTGGGCAAAAAACCACACGCTTTTATCGCACTTTTTAACACAGGGTTGTGCAACAAATCTTTTTTAACAATGCAATTGAGCGTTGGTACTTTGGCTAACATAAACACCACATCCAATAGCGAGGGGTGATTCACCAAAACCAACTGCCCAGGTCGACCTAACTTATCAAAACCATGGTATCGCACACCAACCACACCTGTGATGCGTAAGTACAGAATAAAACCAGCCCAAACTCTGCCAACTTGTCGTCGGGCTTTGATCTGCCGACTGACATCATTTTTCGTAGGAATTAAGGTATAAGGTAATAACATGATTTTAAAAAACAAACCAAAAATACCAAAAATCACAAAACCCAATGCAGTGGCTAACCAGCGCCAAATCCAATTAAGTGTCTTCATGGTTTCAATTGCCACTGCCAAGTACCGGTTTCACTCGGTGAGTGCCATTGTGAAGCTGAACGGACTTGGTTTTCAATCCATGTCAAAGTACTGCAGCAATACGCCTTTTTCGCAGCCAAGCTAGCATCAGTTGTGTGGCTTAAGCAAATACCATCGCCTTTTTGTACCATCAATGCCAGTGCATGGGCAAATGGTGCTCGATCAGCCAATACACCATATTCTGGTAAAATGGGTTCATCTACCACCACCACCAAAACCTGTCCATGCCCCTCGTTCAAAAGACCCAATGCCTCTAAAACACCCATTTCTAAACCATTTTGTTTGGCACTGATGGCAACACACTCGCTCATATCACCACGCAATAGTGACCACTGCCCCACAATAGCATTGTGCACCGACAAGGCAAAAGCGGTAGGTGACATCTCACCATCTTGCAACAAGTCTTGCCACAACTGAAAGCTGCGATTGACTTCACCATCATGAGAGACAAAAACCACTGGGCAAGGCCTATTTTCTGGTAATAATGACCAAGCAGCAGCAAACATTAACCTTGCCACACCACTAAGTCGTCGCCTTTTCATTGCAGGCAAAAACGACAGGTCAATATCACAAGGCGATAAATGATAATGCTCTTGTTCTTTATCAAACCAACGCAACCAATCCTCTACGCTTTGATGGTAGGGGCTTAGCGCCGACCATGTCGAAATTGAAAAATCCATATGCCCATAAGTAATAACATAAAGCAACTATTATAATGGATATTATTTAAGGCATGTTAAATATCATTAAGTTTTTATTGAATCAATACAAGCCATTGTCATCAAGAACAAAAAAGCCCTTGTAAAAACAAGGGCCAATCTAAATCATGCCAATCAATTAAAATGCTTCTCCAACTTTTACACCACCTGCAATGTCTTTGGGCGAGGCCAATGCTGCAACGTCTCTTTGGGCACGCTTAAATTCTTCGCTTAAGAGTAGGTTTTCCCAGTCACTTACTCTGCCTGCACCAGCCATGTATTGCCAACGTTTAGCCAAATTTGCATTTTTTGGCGCAACAAAACCATGCAATAACTCATCAACCAAGTCAGGACGATTGCAAACCAATACAATGTCACAACCAGCATCAAATGATTTTTGAGCCCGCACACCAATATTGCCTGCACCCGCAGCGCCTTCCATGGTCAAATCATCTGAGAAAATCACACCATCAAAGCCAATTTCTTTACGCAATACTTGTTTTAACCAGTATGCAGAAAAACCTGCAGGTTCATGATCTACTTTGGGGTAAACCACGTGTGCAGGCATCACTGCGGCCATTCCCGCTGCGCTTAATTGTGAAAATGGGCGCAAATCATCTTGCCACAATTGCGCCAAGCTTCTATCGTCTTTTGGCAGAACATAATGGCTATCACCTGCCACAAAACCATGACCGGGAAAATGCTTGCCACAGGTTTTCATGCCACCACGGTTTAAACCTTCTTGCAAAGCCAATGCCAAAGCAATCACCACATTGGCATCTTGGTGAAAACTGCGATTACCAATCACCGAATTTTGTGCCCAGTTTAAGTCCAAAACAGGTGTAAATGACAAATCAACACCACAAGCACGCAATTCAGCAGCCAATACCCATGCAATGGTTTTAGCCGTTGCCAAGGCTTTCTGTGCGCCATCCCTATCCCACATCTCACCCAATACACTCATGGCTGGCAATCGGGTAAAGCCATTAATAAATCGCTGTACTCGACCACCTTCATGGTCAACAGCAATCACCAATTCAGGCTGACGCAAAGCTTTGATTTCGCTAGTTAATGCCTTTAATTGACTGACCGATTGATAATTGCGACGAAACAAAATCACGCCACCAATATGGGGGCTTAATAAGCGTTTTTTTTCCGCTGAGGTTAATTGAAAACCTGCCACATCGGCCATAATGGCACCACGTGCCAATTTTTTTCCATTATTCATTTAGCTTGTCTTTGTCTGACTCAACAAAATGGGCAGCAAGGCTGCCCATTGATGATGGTTTGAAATATTATTTTAAATGCAATGGCAAGAACAAAGTGTCATAACCACGCAAGATATACAATGGCACTGCCATGCCTTCTTGTGGCAATGCTTTTTTAAATGCAGCCTCGTCGCTAACTGGGTATTGACCCACGGTCAAGATAATATCACCACGGCGAACACCTGATTCAGCAGCAAAACCCGTGGCATTAAGCACCATCAGTCCTGATTCAATATTGCGGCTTTTCAAATCATTACTGGATATGGTTGACAAGGTTAAACCCACTTTATCGACAGCAAATTTATTGGTATCACTCGCACCTGCATTGCCATCTTGTGCATTTTGCCCTTGTGCTAAATTTTGCTCCATGTCGATTAAGACCACATTCAAGGTTTCTTCTTTGCCTTTGCGCCAAATGCCAATCTCAACTTTTTGACCAGGTTCAATAATGCCAATGGCCATTGGCAAATCACTGGCGCTATTAATGGTGGTTTGGTTCACGCGATTGATAATATCGCCTACCTCCAACTTACCTTTGTCCGCAGGGCCATTTGGCACCACTTTGACCACCAAAGCACCACGTGGTTTTTCCAAACCAAATGACTTCGCCAAATCGTAATTCACTTCTTGAATCACAATACCCAATTGGCCACGTTTTACCTTGCCATAAGTTTTCAATTGATTGGCAATATTCATGGCAATATCAATCGGAATGGCGAAAGAAATGCCCATAAAACCGCCTGATTGACTGTAAATTTGTGAGTTAATACCAACCACTTGACCATTTAGATTAAACAATGGTCCGCCAGAGTTGCCTGGATTAATCGCCACATCGGTTTGAATAAATGGTGTGTAGTTTTCATTGGGTAAGCTGCGATTCTTGGCGGATACAATGCCAGATGTCACACTGTTATCAAATCCAAATGGCGCACCAATGGCAGCCACCCACTCACCCACTTTTAATTCGTTTGAATT
>JASLDB010000141.1 GCA_030151665.1 Neisseriaceae bacterium | reverse complement strand
ATCCCGTGGTATTTGATGCGACAGTGGCCAATAGTTTGATTGGGCATTTGTTGGGTGGCATTAGTGGTGGTAATTTATACCGAAAAACCAGTTTTCTATGTGACAGCTTGGGTAGCAGTGTTTTGTCAGGTATTGTGCATTTGAGTGAAGATCCCCATGTAATTGGCGGTTTATCCAGTGCCAATTTTGATGCTGAAGGGGTGGCAACACAAGCCCGTACCGTGGTGGATGCTGGTGTGATACAGGGTTATTTTTTGGGCAGTTACAGTGCGCGAAAATTGGGCATGAAAACCACTGGCAATGCGGGTGGGTCGCATAATTTGCATTTGGGCTCTACTGTGGCAACACAGTCCGAATTATTAAAACAAATGGGCACAGGCTTATTGGTCACTGAATTAATGGGTCAAGGCGTGAATATGCTAACTGGTGATTATTCTCGTGGTGCCGCTGGTTTTTGGGTTGAAAATGGTGTAATTGCTTACCCTGTAGAAGAAATCACCATTGCTTCCAATTTGAAAGACATGTTTAAAGGCATTGTGGGCATTGGTGACGATGCATTAAAACGCAGTGCAAACCATATTGGTTCTATTTTAATTGACCAGATGATGGTCGCTAGTCAGTCGTAACGGTGTGGATAATTCATTTAATTTAGGATAATCAAAAATGATGGTCAGTAAGCGATATAAACTTGGGGTGTGGTTGGTGGTATTGTTGGCGCTGGTGTGTACTGCAGGCTCATTTTATGCCCAATATCAATTGCACATGAAACCGTGTCCATTGTGTATTTTTCAACGTGTGTCGGTGATGGCTGTGGGCTTGGTGGCCTTATTGATAGCCATTATCCCCAATAAAAAAATGCTTGGGCGCATCGTGGGTGGCGTGTTGATTTCGATTCCTGCTATAACTGGCTTAAGCATTGCCATTCGTCATCGTTATATTCAAGGTTTGCCAGCTGATGAAATCCCAACATGTGGACCTGGTTTGAATTACATGGTTGAAACCATGCCGTTCTCTAGCATGGTGGAAAAAGTGTTAACAGGTTCTGGCGAGTGTGCGACGGTTGAAGGCGTGATGGGTTTGCCATTGCCCATTTGGAGTATTTTGTTTTTTAGTGCCGTTTTAATCATTATATGGGTATCGATTATTCGCAGTCGCTAATGATCAGGTGATTAAAAAAGGTGCTGTGTAAACAGCACCTTTTTTTGATGGTCGGTTTAGCGTTGTACGCCGCCACTGTTTTGGCTAAGTGCAACTTGTACCAAACGACCAATGTATTGGTTTAAAGTGGCTTCATCAATTTCTTGATTGGGTTTGATACAGTAATACACCAACTCTTTAAAAATATTGCGGTTTAATGCATAACAAACACCGTTATCCGTTTGGCTGGCAATAAATAAATCAAAGTCCAAAGGGTCGTAATGCTTATCCAATAAGGTTTGGTATTCTTTGTCACTGGCCAATAAGGCTTCTTGGTAATCTTTTTGTTTGTATGCAGGGATGTCATTGTTTTTCAACATACCCTGATGTTTTTCTTGTAAGTATTCGCGAATGTCTTTCACGCTCATGCCAAGGTTATCTTGTAAGCTAACCGCGTCTGTTTGGGTTAAAACGGTGTAAAAAATAGCCTTGATGGTGAAAAATAATCGATTGGCGATTGCTGAGTCCATGTTAATTCCTAATATTTATCCTGCATTATAACGCATGTGATTTGCTGCTGTATGTATTATGCTGCGATGTTATTGTGTAAAAAGGCAAACAGTGTCGCCAATTCATGTGCCAATTGGGCTTGGGTGCATGTGCTGCTATGCCCACCTGCATCGGGTGCGTACAAATAAGCAGCTTGCCCGAGTTTTTGCAGTTTGGCAAAGAATTTCAAAGCATGGGCAGGGTGGACACGGTCATCACTTAAATTGGTGGTAATGAAAGCAGGTGGGTATGGGGTATTTTCTTGCAAGGCATGGTATGGACTTAATGTTTTTAAGTGTGCTAAGTCACTGTCTTGACTGGGGTCTCCATATTCTTCAAGCCAAGAACTGCCAGCAAACAGCTCGTGGTAGCGCAACATGTCAGTCAATGGTACTTCGCAAATCAGTGCGCCCACACTGTTGGGTTTTTGGGCAAAAGTTGCTGCCATGATGAGGCCGCCATTGCTACCACCTTGGATAGCAATGCGTTTGGCACTGGTGTATTGCTGTTGGCACAAGTCTTGTATCACGGCATGAATGTCATCAATGGTTTTTTGTTTGTTCGCGCCTTGTGCAGCTTTGTGCCACTCAGGTCCAAATTCACCCCCACCACGGGTATTGGCAATCACAAAAGCATAGCCTTTACTGAGCCAATGTCGGCCCATGGTGCCTAAGTAATGTGGTAATTCTGCAATGCCAAAGCCACCATAAGCATAAACAATGGTGGGTGTTTCTGGTGATTTATGTTGTCCCACATGGTAATAGGGAACTTGGGTACCATCTAGGCTTTGGCACCACCGTTGTTCAACCTGCAGTTGACTGGCATCAAACTGAGCGGGCTGGCGACGCATCACACACAATTCCATCACATTCAAATCCAGTACATACAAAGTCAACGGTGTCACAAAGTCACTGGCGGCAATGTACAATACATCTCCACCCCATGGCTGATCAACTAACTCCAAAGTGCCTTCTGGTAAGCGTGGTGTGGTGACGATTTGCCATTGACCTTGTTTGAATTGCCAAATTTGTAAGCGACCTGTGACATTGTCTAAGGTGTGAATGACAACAAACTGTTTGGTGGTCTCGACCGACTCTAGTGCTTGGGTCGTGGATGGTGTGAATAGGGCGAAGGCTTGACCCAATTGTCCTTTGGATAACCTAACGGCCAGTAAACTGCCTTGTTGGTAGCTTTGATTGGCTCGAGACCAATGGGAATGCAATTTGACCAATAAGTGTCCAGCCAAGTAACCGAGAATATCTGCGTCTTGTGGTAGACCTAAAGGTGTGGTGTCACCGTGTTTATCAATATAGTAATAATCTTTTTGAAAGAAACTGTGAGCAGCTTCAATTAAGTCAATGGGCGAGCCTTGGGCATCCAAATAACGCCAAGCATGTACCATCATATCGCTTTCATTTTCCAATTGGAAAATGGGCGTGGCATCACTTAAGCCTTGTCCTCGTTCCATCAGCCAAACTTGTTTGGGGTAGCCGGCATGTGTGACTTGTCTTTCATCCCAAGCAGGGCAGAACCAAACACTGTTTTCATCTTTCCAAGCAATGTGGTTTTTGCCCAATGGAAAATGAAAACCACCTTCTACCAAACTGCCAGTTTCCAAATCCATTTCTAATGTATAAGCCTGATCAGAACCCGCTTGGCTTAATGTCACCAAGACATGGTTAGGCGCATTCACATAATGAGATACACCTTCTAAATAAACATCATCACCCAATAATTCATCAAAATCTGCAACGTTAAATAAAATGTCCCATATTGGAAAACCAGAACGGTAACTGGCAGCAGTAGCAACACGGTAAACCCCTTTTGGGTAATCATTGCTTTGGTAAAAGTGATACATTTTGGCGCGGTGTTCTTGGCAAAAAGGAATTTGTCTTTCATCTTGCAATTGCGCCAAAATAT
>JASLDB010000191.1 GCA_030151665.1 Neisseriaceae bacterium | reverse complement strand
TCATGACCACCACCCAATACATCAATACTGGTATAGGTTTTGGCTTCTGGGTGGGCAAATAACTTGTTTGCATCATGTAGAGAATACAAAACGGTTTCGGTCATTCTGTCATGCAAAATACCTTGCCAAATTTGTTTTGATTCATCAGATAAATCACCTTCAATCCAAACTGCCATGCCACGCTCAATGCGTGTCACATCACTCAAGCCGCAATTGCGGGCAATATCAGAGGCTTTTGAAGCCCAGGCTGAAATGGTGCCAATGCGGGGGGTGATTAAGAATAGGTGTTTTTGAGAAGATGGTGTGGGTAACTCTGTTTTGCTCGCATCGAGTAAAGCGCACAAGGCGTCGATTGCGGGGTCTTGCAAAGCATCTTGACTATCGATAAAGTACCAAAATTCAGTACTCAACTGCACATCAGTTGGCAAAGCCAATTGTTGCGCTTTTTGCATTAATTTATCCAAACGGAACTGCGAAAGTGCCATTGGACCTCGCAAAGACAAAACCGTTGACATTCTATCACTCACAAAGCATTGAAATGGGTGTGTATGATACCGCAAATCGGTCATTTTTTCTGCAAAATTGGTAAAAAATATACGAATTTGCCGTAAAAAAAGGGTGTAGTACTGTATATTTATGTTTTGTGAATAACCATATGCAATAGGTGACCTATTATGATGAAGAAAATCGAAGCAATTATTAAACCATTTAAGTTGGACGATGTACGAGAAGCATTGACTGAAATTGGTGTGTCTGGCATGACAGTGACAGAGGTGAAAGGTTTTGGTCGTCAAAAAGGGCATACCGAGGTTTATCGCGGTGCGGAGTATGCCGTGGATTTTTTACCCAAAATTAAATTGGAAATTGTCTTGGTTGAGTCGATGGTACAACAAGCCATTGAGGTGATTATTGCCGCAGCGCACTCTGGCAAAATTGGTGATGGTAAGATTTTTGTTTTGCCTGTTGAAGAAGCAATTCGCATTCGCACTGGTGAACGCAAGGAAGATGCGATTTAATGCTGGGTTGTTGAAGCCAAAAAAAAGGTGTGGCCAAGGCCACACCACAACACACACATCAAGAGGAATGAAATCGTTATTGGTGAGTATTACTTGCTTTTATCACCAGTAGGTTCTGTATTAACTTGCTTGCGAACCCAAAAAAATAAATAGATTGCAATGACAATAATCACGCCGATTGTAATCATGGATAAAATGCCAACATCAGATTTAAATAATTCAGCCCACAAGTCCATGGTTATTCCCTTTTATTAATATTAAATATTTGATCTTGTCAAAACAGCAACGGTATTCTTTATGCTATTGATGACCATATTGTATTTTAATAAAAATTTACCATCTTGATGCATATCAACTGGGTTTGTTAATTATTGATAAGACTCAGTTCTGTAATGCTTTTTCTGTCTTTCTAAACTAACCCTAATCCAATACCTCAATATTACTATGTCATTTATCAAAAGTCGAATAGTTTTATGGCATATATTTACTATTTAAATATGACCTTGGGTTGGTATCTGCTTTTCAATTTTTAAGTATTTGTTAATAATGAGTATTAAAATAAATTTACATTGTTGCATTGGTATTTTAAATGATAGTTGTTTGTTGTATAAATGTGCATGGATATTTAACAAGTGAATTAATGGCGTTCTGTAGTCCAAATATGCCATGAGGTTGAATATGTAAAATACAATAAAAACGCTAAAAAATGATGATAAAAATGAAGTGATGAAAGAGATGTCTTTATCTTGAATAAATTGGGTCAAATGAGTTGAAAGTGCTTAGTAAAACAGGGATAATTTGCCCATATTGCACCAAGGCTTAAATGACAGTGCACATGTATACTCTCTAAATGAATCGATTTTTTCGGGCGATTGTGCTCGAAATGAAAAAGATAATTAGGCTAATCAATGACTTCTAAAATCGCTAACGCTATCCGCTTCTTGTCCATGGACGCTATTCAAAAAGCCAATTCAGGCCACCCAGGTGCGCCCATGGGCATGGCTGAAATGGCGGAAGTATTGTGGACACAATTTTTACAACACAACCCCAATAACCCTAAATTCGCTAACCGTGACCGTTTTGTTTTGTCTAATGGTCATGCTTCGATGATTTTGTATAGCCTATTGCATTTAACAGGCTATAACTTAAGCTTGGACGATTTAAAGAACTTTCGTCAATTCAAAAGCAGAACCCCAGGACACCCTGAATATGGTTACACCGATGGCGTTGAAACCACGACAGGTCCTTTGGGTCAAGGCATTGCCAATGCTGTGGGTTTGGCTTTGGCTGAAAAAATCATGGCAGCAGAGTTTAACCGCCCAGGTTTAGACATTGTGGATCACCACACATATGTATTCATGGGTGATGGCTGTTTAATGGAAGGTGTTTCTCACGAAGCGGCTTCTTTGGCTGGCACTTTGGGCTTGGGTAAATTGGTTGTTTTGTACGATGACAACAATATTTCCATTGATGGTGAAGTGGATGGTTGGTTTACAGAAAATATCCCAGAACGCTTCGCAAGCTATGGCTGGCATGTGGTGGCGAATGTTGATGGTCATGACACCCAAGCATTGAGCGCTGCGATTGAAGCGGCTCGCCAAGAAACGGGCAAGCCTAGCATAATTTGTTGCAAAACCGTGATTGGCAAAGGTTCTCCTTCTAAAGAAGGTACTTCTGCAACGCATGGTAGCCCATTGGGGGATGCTGAAATCGCCAAAACACGTGAAGCTTTGGGTTGGGAGCATCCTGCTTTTGAAATTCCAGCAGATATTTACGCTGCTTGGGATGCCAGAGCCAAAGGTGAAGAGTTGGAAAATACTTGGAATGCATTATTTGCTAAGTATGAAGCCCAATACCCAGAATTGGCTGCTGAATTTATTCGCCGCAATAACGGTCAATTGCC
>JASLDB010000134.1 GCA_030151665.1 Neisseriaceae bacterium | reverse complement strand
ATGTTTTCTCATAAAGCCCATGTGCATGAACCCACAAAAAATATTCATTGTTGAAGATGATGAGCGTCTGGCTAGGCTCATTGGCCAATACCTTCACAAACACGGCTATATTATTCATTACCACTTTAGTGGTCAGGGTGCTTATCACCAAATCATGGCCACCCTTCCCGATTTAGTCATATTGGATTTAATGTTGCCTGAGGTTTCAGGTTGGCAAATCTGTGAAGAATTGCGCCAACATTTTCAAGCCCCTATTTTGATTTTGACCGCTAATGACTCTGAACACAATGAGATTAAAGGTTTGGAAATGGGTGCAGACGATTACTTGAGTAAAACAGCAGAACCTCGGGTTTTATTGGCCAGAATACGGGCATTATTGCGAAGAACCCAATCACAACAAACGGTATCTGAGCATATCCATAGTAGCGAATACATTGAATTTGCTGATTTAAGCATCAACAACTTAACCCGTGTTGTTATTTACCAAAATCAAACATTGGAATTGACCACAGCAGAATTTGATCTTTTGTGGTTATTGGCCAATCACGCAGGCGAAATCATGTCCCGTGATGCTATCTTGAGTGAATTGCGCGGTATTGAATTTGATGGCTTAGATCGCTCCATCGATGCACGCATTTCAAGATTACGCCGAAAATTAGCCAGACCAGACGAAGCTGAAGCTTGGATAAAAACCATTCGTGGCAAAGGCTACCTTTTTTCTCCTCAATAAGAATTCATGATAATGTACAATTTATGGCATGTTTCTCGTTACAAATTGCGTTTACTGGCCTATGCAATTTTGCTTTTATTCATACAAATATCAGCATTCTTCCTAACTGACTATCTATTATCTGTGCTACCACATGATGCCACAGGCTTGGATGATGATTTTCGGCTATTTCAAAACAGCTACCAAGGCCCCATCGCTTTAATTAATGAAAAATTAACAGGTGATCCGATTCAGGATCGCTTAACTTTAGCAGCCTTAAGCAAGCAATTTGGCCATCCGTTGGTATTGGTTGACGTCAATAGCGAATTATCTAATGATGTCAAACAACAACTCAAAACCAGTCAAATTGCCTTTGACATGGATGATTTTATTTTCTATAACCAGTATAAAGGATCCTTACAACAACTCATCAAGATTGGCCCAGTGGTCAATACGCAGCAAGTGGATGAGAATGCCCATTCTTTTTATGTCTTTTTGGGACTTTATTCTTCAATCAGTCTGTTTTTTTTGATTGTTGCTATTTTTTATTTGTTCACACCACTTTGGCAAGATGCTTGGCGTTTGCGGAGCATTGCCCATGGTATCATGCAAGAAACATGGCTAAGCCAAGACATACAAACCCGAACTTGGCTATTTCGGCCATTATCCCAGGCCCTAGAACAAACCACCAAACGGCTTGGCGTTTTACTCAATAATAGCAAGATACTATCATTTGCCATGGCACACGAACTCAAAACACCTTTGGCACGTATTCAATTTGGCTTAGCAAGCTTGGAAGACGCTCAATTAAGCAGTGAGGAACGCCAAGAGCTGGCGATGATTCAACAAGATTTGCGCCAATTAGATGAATTTATCAATATTAGCTTGGACTTTTTTAAGCGACAACAAAGCCAAATTCAACTCAATAAAGAAAATATCAAGATTAAAGATTGGCTAGATAATTTGTGTCAAAGCGCACAAATCAGCTACCCTGCACAACGCAATATTATCCAAAACATCCACATTGACAGCATACAAAGTGATAAACAATTGCTGAGCATTGCCTTACAAAATTTATTGCACAATGCATGTAAATATGGCGGAGATACCATCGTTATTACCGTTACCACACAAGACGCCATGCTGATCATTGATGTAGCAGATAATGGCAATGGTATCGACCCCCAATACCATGAACACATTTTCGCCCCTTTTACACGCCTACATGCCAACAATACAGGCTTTGGCTTGGGATTGGCTTATGTCAAACTGTGCATTGAGCACCTAGGTGGTGAGGTTTCCTTAACCACCAATCAAGATGATGGTTGCTCTTTTCAGTTGCGTTTACCAATATAAAATCCACATGTGAATTTAATTTACATGTGGATTTTATTAACTAGTTACTCTTTTGATATTGCTACTTTAAATAACGAAATTAATTGCAGTATAAAAACAAATAATACACAAAATCCACCTGCAGCAGCTAAATACTTAATGCCATCAATTCCTTGTGCACCACCGCCAAATGCTCCCATAATAATCGCAACTGAACCAATTAATACACCCCATATAATTCGTTGATAAGCTGGCGCTTCTTCACCAATTTGTCGATTATTAACACACATACCAGCAATAGTCGTTGTCATACTATTTGCAGCTACTGCATAAGCAAATAAACTTAAAATTAAAAGTAGCGGAATAATCACCACACCTAAACCAAATGGAAGATTTTGTAAAAAAGCCCATAATCCAGCAACAGCACCATTTTGTTTAATCACTGCCACCAAATCTACCACACCAGTTTCTTGTAAATGCAATGCAGTCCCACCCCAAATTCCAAACCAAACCATGGCAAATATTGATGGAAGTAGCCAATTAATCAAAATAAACTGTCTTAGAGTACGTCCATATGAAATCATAGCTAAGAATAAACCCATTAATGGAGCATATGCTATCCACATTGCCCAATTAAACATTGTCCACCATTGAGTCAATGCAGCACCACCAATATCAATTGGATCTAAACCCCACAAGAAAAAATTATCTAGCCAAATTGCCATTCCAGCAGTTGAAATTCTCAAAATATAAACAGTAGGTCCAACAAAAAACAGGAGTGCTAATAACAAATATAATATTTTTGTTTTGATACTCGCTAAGATTTTAAAACCTCGATCTAAACCTATATAAGATGAGAATGTAAATAAAAATGTGGTAGCAGCACCTAATGTCACCCAAATTGCAGTACTAGACTCAACACCATATATTAGTTTTAAGCCTACTATTACAACAGCTAAGCCAGTACCAAGGCCAGAAGCTAAGCCCATCACAACAGACATTGTCGCCAAAGTATCAATTAAGCTGCCAACCCCTTTTTTATAAATTCTATCTCCCAATATAGGAGTCAGTGTAGATGAAACAGATAAGCTTTTTTTCTTATTAAAATAGACATAAGCAGCAATAATGCCAGAACATGTATAGATGGCATAAGGAATAAAACCCCAATTATAGAATGCTCTACCCATTGCCCACATTGCAGCATAGTGTGTCCCAGATTCTATTCCTTGATTATTCAATTCACCATAAACATTGCCAAAATAGATAATGGGTTCATTAACACCATAAGTAATAAGCCCAGTTGCGATACCACTGCTTAATGCCATCGCAAACCATTTACCAAAACTACTTTCTGGTACAGCATCTTTCCCACCAATTTTAATATCACCCATTTTGGACATAGCAAACCACACAACCAAACCCAAGGAAATTAATGATATCCACTGGTATAACCAACCAAAATTATTTAGTGACCAATTAAAAAAATTCTTGGTAGCTGTAATTAATAATGCATTATTAAATAAGCCCACTAACACGGTTACGCTTAATATCATAAACATAGGGATAAATACTCCCCATCGGATGGTGACTTTTCTCATTTTTTTTCTCTATTTCTTTGTATAAATTTATATAGTTTTTAATTCAATTTACCAACAATCAATTCTGCACATTGAACGACTTGCCCCTCATGAATAAGCTGTCTAATTTTCTCAATATATTCTGCTAAATAAACATCTGTCTTAATCATGGGCAGTTCATCACTAATATATTGGCATATTTTCTTTGTGACAGAACTTCTAGGTTGGCTATCATTCATAAACTGCTGAGCAGTGACAATTGATAACAATTCAATTGCCAAAACATATTGAAGTTTCTTTGTAAGAAGAGCAGCTTTTTTACTAGCGTTATAACCCATGGCAACATAATCTTCTTGATTATTACAGGTTGGCGTATTATCAATAGTTGCTGGGGTCGATAGCATTCTCATTTCATTCAGTAAAGCTGCTTGTGTATACTGAGGAATCATCAGGCCTGAATTCAAACCTGATTCCTTAACTAAAAAAGCAGGTAAACCTGATGATATTGGGTCCAATAACCGATTATTCCTGCGTTCTGACATTTTAGCCAGATTGGTCGCTGCAATAGCAATGCTATCCATTGCCATGCCTATATATGAAGAATCTGCATTACATGCAGACAAAATTTCTGCATCCACTCCATCCGACCAAATAATGGGATTATCACAACAAGCATTTATTTCGATTTCAATTGTTTTTTGAGCATCATTGAATAACTTTTTAGCAGCACCATGTAATTGAGGAATACATCGTAAAGATAAGGCATCCTGCAAATGTTGAGGAGCGTTCTCTTTCATCCAAGCAGAATCAGATAAAATATTTCTAACATTTCTTGCTGTTTGTGCTTGCTCAGAATGGGGTCTAACTGACATAACACGGTCATCAAATGCTTGTAAATTTCCACACAGTGTTTCCAGTGTTAATGCCCCAATCACATCAGCTGTTTTAGCTAGCTCTTGTAGATAATGAATATTAATTGCTGCCAAAGCTGTTGCAGATGTCGTACCAGAAATTAATGCTAGACCTTCTTTGGCTTGTAACTGAATAGGATTCCAATTCAATATTTTTAGTACTTGTGCTGTCGGTAAGTATTCATTTTGATAAAGAACACGACCTTCACCAAATAAAGTCATGGCTATATGTGCCTCAATAGATAAATAACCTACAGAGCCATCTTGTGGTACATAGGGTATAACACCATGATTAAGCATATCCACATAGCGTTGTAAAACAGTTAAGCGGACACCACTGTAACCTTGACCAATATTTTGCAGCACCATCAACATAATGCCACGCACATAATCCTCCTCCATTGGCTCCCCAACAGAGGTAGCATGAGATAAGATTAAGTTTTTCTGTAATATAGCAGCATCTTCAATAGATATTTTTGTTGAGCAGAGTGCTCCAAAACCTGTGGTTACCCCATACATTACTTTATTTTCAGATAACCATTGATCAATCAATTGTCGTGAAGCATTAACCCGTATTTGATATTGGCTAGATAGCTGAACTAAATACCTTTCCTTAACAACTGCCATAAAAGATGGCAATGTCAAATGATTGTCCAAGCTGATTATTTTATTTGTATCATGCATATTAACTCCTCTAGATAATGGTATTTTTTCTTATTGTTTTACATTAATTTCTTTAATTTAATTAAGATATACTTGTATATACAATCAATATAGGTTAAAGATGAATTTTTGACAATAATAATTAATTTATTAATTATTCATTAAACACTAACACAATGAAAATAAATGGTATTATTTTTAAGCATGATTGGAAACACATAAAGAAGCCCACCTTTAAAGTGGGCATAAATAAAGTGCGCAAATTACATAATAGACTTAACCATTGCGGATTTCTCCCCGATAAACCGTGGTATTGGGCAATTGACCACCAAGCCAATAGGTTAGTTCTGCTGGATGTGCCACTTGCCAATGGACAAAATTGGCTAATTTGTGGGTTTCAATGGTACCAATGCTGTTTTGTAAACCCAAAGCATGTGCAGCTTGTATGGTGACACCAGCCAAATTTTCTTCTGGTGTTAAACCAAACAAACTAGAAGACAATGCCATCATCAAACGCAAAGACAAACTGGGTGATGTACCCGGGTTTAAATCGGTAGAAATTGCAATGCGAACGCCATGTTGACGCAGCAAAGCAATGGGAGGCATTTGTTTTTCTTTTAACACAAGTGTCGCCCCTGGTAACAAAACCGCTACTGTACCCGCTTTGGCCATCGCCAAAACATCGTCTTCGGTTAGGTATTCCAAATGATCTGCTGACAAGGCTTGGTAAGATGCAGCCAAACTGCTGCCACCCATGGCTGATAATTGCTCTGCATGAATTTTAATTGCCAAACCATGTGCTTTTGCCGCTTGAAATACTTTTTCTGTTTGGCGCAAATCAAAAGCAATGTGTTCACAAAAAACGTCCACTGCACTGGCCAATTTTGCTTTGGCAACATGGGGAATCAACTGTTCACAAGCAATATCCAACCATGCGCTTGGATTGTCTTTTAATTCAGGCGGAACAGCATGGGCTGCCAAACAAGTCCCTACCACATCAACTGGTAATGCTTCACCCAAATTTTTTGCCACTTCTAACATTTTGATTTCGTCCGCTAGTGTTAGACCGTAGCCCGATTTAATCTCCACGGTGGTGACACCATCAGCAAGCAAGCAAAGTAGCCGCTTTTTGGCACTGTTAAACAATTGTTCGTGGCTGTCTTGTCGGGTATTTTTGACTGATGACAATATACCACCACCTTGCTTGGCAATATCGGCATAGGATGCGCCTTGTAAGCGCATTTCATATTCACTGGCGCGGTTGCCGCCAAATACAGCATGGGTATGGCAATCCACCAAACCTGGCGTCACAATGCCACCACCAAAATCATGTTGTTCAGCAAAATCTGCCAAGTTAAAATCGCTCAATGCCCCCATGGCAACAATTTTCTCATGGTCAGTGACCACGGCCCCATCGACCAATGTATTGTAATGACCGTCTTTCATGGTCACCCAATCAGCACCATACCAAATCTTCATCTTCTGCTCCTTTGATTGTTATTAACTATACTTGTATATACAATTAAATATAGGACAAAGTTGTGCTTTTGACAAGTTATCTTATGCTTTTTAATGCGAAATTCTCTACAATGCGAATAAACAAATTATTTTCAAACGCTGTATATCATTTAGTCATGTTAGTAATTAAATCTATTCAGAATCCCTGTGCATGGTTGATGACATACCATGAGCAATGACCATTATTTGCGCTTACTCTAACAGTTAATAATTATTCAATGATCTCACTGCTTAACTTTAAGCCATTAAAACTGTCCATACATCTTGTATCGAGAAGCTGGATAAAAAAGCTCTGCAGCTGTCACCACCACATGGTGGTTCCATGTTCTGCGATTAATGAGTAGACAAGGCTCGCCTGCTTTCATTTTCAAAGCCGTTTGGATTTCTTCGGTCGGCATGACCGCTTCAACAATGTGTTCGCCCGAGGTAATCGGTGCCAATTGACTGAGATAATCGTGCGGTGTGGTGTGTGTAAAATTTTGTTTTAAGTAATCTGGTGCCAATTGGGCATTGACATAACGCCATTCAAATTGCACCGGAATGGCATTTTCAAAATGAATAATTTTACTGCGAAACACCACATCATTTTCGTGAATACCCATTAACTTGGCCGTTTTGGCAGCTGCATTAACTTGAATAATCTCAACAACCAATGCAGTGTGCTGATGACCACGCTTTTCGATTTCATCAGAGATACTGTGTACCTCTAATAAAGGGGTAAAAGAAGCTGGCTCTGCCACAAAAGTACCCACACCTTGTAAACGCACCAAAAAACCAGCCGCGGTCAGTTCACGCAATGCCCGATTGACCGTCATTCGGCTCACATTTAACACTTGCACAAACTCATTTTCAGAGGGCAATCGTTGATCGGCTTGCCATTGTCCCGATTCAATTCTTTCTATAATGGCTTCTTTGAGTTGTTGGTAAATCGGCATGGGCTTATGGCCAATATCAAAATCCAAAACAATATCAACTGGCAGTGCTTCTTGACTCATGGTTTATTCTTTCTTATTCTAAACAATACGGCCATTGGCTTATGCTGATTCTAACAGGATAACAATCTATCTGTGCTGAAAAACATCTATAACAACAGTATTGCTTAATAAGCAATCCCATATTGTTTCGCCACTATTCTCATAAAATGAAAACATTGTTCGCCAAATCATAGACATGTTTATACAATTAATATTTTCTATTTATCCAAAGCCACCATGAATTTCTTTAATTTGCATGACATTCCTGCCACACCTTGGAAAAATGGCCAAGGCATTACCCGAGAACTTGCTGCATTACGTGATAGCCATGGTGGTATTTTATGGCGCATTAGCGTGGCTGACATTGATGCCGATGGTGATTTTTCAGCCTACCCCAATATTCACCGTCATTTGGCCCTCTTAACTGGCAATGGTGTTCAATTACATGGTACACAAACCAAAACCATTCTAACCAATCAACATGGTTTTATCGAATTTGAAGGTGAAGAGGCTATCGCCTCAAGCCTTTGCGATGGCAGCGTTCGCGATTTTAAT
>JASLDB010000131.1 GCA_030151665.1 Neisseriaceae bacterium | reverse complement strand
TAATTTTCTGACCAACCTTAACATTGATGGCAGACAAATGACCATAATATGTGACATAACCATAACCATGCCTCACTTGAATCAAATTACCATAACCACCTTGTACACCAGCAAAAATCACAGTGCCATTGGCAGTGCTTTTCACAGCATCGCCTACATTGCCTTTAAAATCAGTTCCGCCATGATTTTCCTTTCCTTGTCCTGAAAAAGGATTCGCACGATGACCAAAAGTTGAGGTAATTTTACCATGATGAGGATAGCCTAATGGCGTATGGTGCAAAGCATTTTCTAAGCTGTCCAATTGTTTATTGCCATCATCTTGTAAGAAAGAAACGACACTTTGGGTGTCAATCGGGCCACCTGCTGCTTTATTGGGTTTATTGGGTTCTGCTTTTTCAAAACTGGGTGAAACTTTGACACCACGCTCACTAAGGTAATTTTCTAAATTTTGTATGGTTTCTTTGGCTTGTGCCAATTGCTCCAATTGGGTTTGCACTGCCTGATTTTGCTTGGTCAGTTCAGCTTCGAATGTTGCTTGGTATGCCAAACTGGCTTGATAATCTGATTTAACCGCAAAGTACTGCCAAGATGATGTTGCGACAGCTGCCAATAAAGCCGCCATCACAAAGCGCGAACACATACTGCGACGGCTCTTTGTTGCGAATGATGGTACACGGCTAACAGGTGAATCGAGTGTAACGTCAGAGGGATGTGATAATGGTGTGTTATTTTTTTGCTTATCCTGCATATTTTTCTTTAAGTCTTTAAAATATAATGAATTTGCAGACTATACCAAATTGCCAAACATAAAATACCCAATGACCGATCCTTTTACCCAGTGTTACTTAGCTTAAAAAAAGACACCCCATTGTAAAAAATCGCAATGGGGTGTCTTTTCTTGTATGAATCACAAAAGTTAGAACTTTGTGCCTTTGTGTAATGCCACCACACCTGCTGACATATTGTGATAATCCACACGATCAAAACCAACATCCAACATAATCTGTTTCAATGTTTCTTGATCAGGGTGCATGCGAATGGATTCTGCTAGGTATTGGTAACTGTCTGCATCTTTGGCAATGAGCTGACCAAATTTAGGCAACAATTTAAATGAATACAAATCATACAGTGGCGCCAAAGGCTTACACACTTTAGAAAATTCCAATACCAACAACTGACCACCCGGTTTTAAAACACGGTGCATTTCAGCCAAAGCCTTGTCTTTATGGGTCATATTGCGTAGGCCAAACGACACCGAAACCAAATCAAAATAATTGTCTGGAAATGGCAATTTTTCTGCATCCGCCAAAGAAACAGGCAAGGCAATGCCTTCATTCAATAAACGATCTCTGCCTACAGTCAACATAGATGAGTTAATATCGGTTAGCCACACTTCGCCTGTTGCACCTACTTTTTTGTGCCAAGCACGGCTTAAATCACCTGTACCACCAGCAATATCCAATACTTTATCGCCTTTTTTAACACGTGCTGTGTTCGTGGTAAAGTGCTTCCACACCCGGTGTAAACCCATCGACATGACATCATTCATTACATCGTATTTACTGGCTACAGAATGAAATACTTCGGCCACTTTGCTTTCTTTTTCGGCCTCATCGACTGTTTTATAACCAAAATGGGTTTTATTATCACTCATGGTTTGTGTCTTTCACTTTGATGATTATTAATAGATCAAGGGTTTAAGAAAACCCCTAATTGTTGTGACAAATTTGTGCCAAATTATACCATGTATCGCCTATTGCTCACGGATAATTCTTTATAGATACCGAACAACACAAGCTTAGCGACTGGCATTAGCCTCTTTTAACAAGGTCAAATATGCTGCCCATTTCTCATCATATTGACTGGCCAATTCATACAAATACGCCCAATCATACAAGCCTGAATCGTGACCATCACTAAATGTCAGTTTTAATGCATATTGTCCAGCCACACTCAAAGCCAATAGCAAGACATCTTTTTTACCAACTTGCAACACCTCATTGCCCACTCCATGTCCTCTAACTTGTGCACTTGGGGAATGAACACGCAAGTATTCTGCTGACAAAACATACTCAACATTGTTAAAATTCAACACCAAAGCAGACTTATCTTGCAAAAGGCGTACTTCACTTGGCAGTATTGTCATGATTAAAAACCTTATAAAAATGGGTTAAACATCTACCCAAATCGAAATAAATACATTATTGTTGTCTAGATTTTATCGTGTAACACAATGGAAAGTCATCCCATGAACACAAAAGCGGTTACTGAGCACATTGCCAACTGGTTAAAAGAATATGCCCAATCCATCAAAATGAATGGGTTTGTTATTGGTATTTCTGGTGGCATTGACTCAGCAGTGGTGTCAACATTGGCGGCGAAAACAGGCCTAGACACTTTACTAATAGAAATGCCCATTCGCCAGCACCCAGACCAAGTTAGTCGTGCGCAAGAACATGTTAATTGGCTACAAGCACAATTTCCAAACAATGTGCGCAGTTTAAGTGTTGATTTAACCCACACTTTCGAAGCTTTCGAAAATACAGTGGATCACAACGAACAGTTAAATGATATTGAAAAACTATCATTTGCCAATGCCCGATCACGTCTACGCATGGTGACATTATATTACTATGGCCAAGTTAATAAATTATTGGTGACTGGTACTGGCAATAAAATTGAAGATTTTGGTGTTGGTTTTTTCACCAAATATGGCGACGGTGGTGTTGACATCAGCCCAATCGCCGACTTAACCAAAACACAAGTATTTGACTTGGCTCGTGAATTAGACATTATTGCCAGTATTCAAACGGCCGTACCAACCGATGGCTTGTGGGATGAAGAGCGCACAGATGAGGCCCAAATGGGTGCCACCTACCCAGAATTGGAATGGGCAATGTCTCAATATGGCAGCCATCATGTCAGTGACTTTACAGGGCGTGAGCAAGAGGTTTTTGCCATTTACACTCGCCTACACAAAGCCATGCAACATAAAATAAACCCCATCCCCATTTGTGATATTCCACAAGACTTATTGTCTTAACCACACACATGAAAAAAGCCTTGGTATCCAACCCAAGGCTTTTTGGTTTGCTTAATTATCTGCATATGCCCAATCATCACGATTGAGCGTATACAAAATATGTTCAGCCAAATGATGTGTCGGCTCAAGTCGAGGATGCAAAAAGTGCCTAGGGTATTTTTGCATACCCAATCGCTGCATTAATCTTTCTGACCCATGATTCATGGTGGTGGTAAAAGCAACAATTTCATCCAAGCCCAAATCCAAAAAAGCATGGCGAAGAACCATCCTGGCCGCTTCTTGTGCCAAACCTTGCTTTTGAAAACGAGTATGAATGCGCCAACTAATCTCAATACATGGGCTAAAAAAGAATGTATCACTGGGTCGATTCAAGCCAACAAAGCCGATGACTTCCTGAGTATCATTTAATGCACATGCCCAAAGACCAAAACCTTCTTTAGCCATTTTGGCTTGGATTTGCCCCAAAAATACTCGACTCTCCTGTTCACTCAATGGACTGGGGAAATATTGCATGACTTGTGTATCTGCATTTAAGGCAATAAAACTATCTTCATCCTGCGCTTGCCAAGGACGTAAACACAAACGCGCCGTTTGCAAAACCATATAGAATCCTCAAAATTAACCATGTCAATACATCATTTACGGGCCAATACCATGGCATCACCATAACTAAAGAAGCGATATTCTTGCTCAATTGCATGTTGATAAATTTGGCGAATTTTATCTGTACCTGCAAAAGCGCTCACCAACATCATCAATGTTGACTTGGGCAAGTGAAAATTGGTAATCAATCGATCTACCACATTAAATTGATAGCCAGGCGTAATGAAGATATTGGTATCCCCTTGCCCTGCTTTTAATACACCATCACGTGCAGCCGATTCCAATGCCCGCATGCTTGTGGTGCCCACAGACCAAACGCGATGGCCATTGGCATGAGCTTCTTCAATCAAAGCCACGGTTTTTTCAGGCACATCAAACCATTCGCGGTGCATCACATGTTCTTCAATTTTGTCCACTCGCACAGGTTGAAACGTCCCCGCCCCCACATGCAAAGTCACATGGGCCAAATGCACACCTTTATCTGCAATGGTTTGCAAAACATCGTCTGTAAAATGCAAGCCTGCTGTGGGCGCAGCCACCGCACCTTCATTTTCTGCATACACAGTTTGGTAGCGATCATCATCGTCATCATCAGCACTGCGTTCAATATAAGGCGGCAACGGCAACTTACCCACACGCTCCAGTAATTCATAAACTGTTTCTTCACCATCAAATTGCAAACAAAACAATTCGCCTTCACGATGCATCATGGTGGCAGTCACCTCACCATCAAAAATCAATTGCATCCCTGCTTTGGGTGATTTGGAAGAGCGGATGTGTGCCAAAGCAGTGTGATTGTCCAAAACCCGTTCCACCAAAGCTTCAATTTTCCCACCACTGGCTTTTTGACCAAATAAGCGTGCTTTCATCACTTTGGTATCATTAAACACCAAAACATCCCCAGGCAAAAACCACTCTGGCACGTTGGCAAATGTTTTGTCTGCCAAATCATCAGCCAATGCTGATAATAAACGGCTACTGCCACGAACCTTTGGGGGGTGCTGGGCAATTAAATGTTGTGGTAGGTCAAAATCAAATTCATTAATATTCATTTTTTTGCTTTATTTGCTAAGATAGACTAACAGTAAAAATAGATTATACGCCTGATTGATCCACACGTTATTAAATCGTATTGCTTGATAACGGTATGAATTTCGAAGGCATTGGACAAAAGAGTAATAACTCTAGACAAAGCTGAAAATCTGAGTAAAATGTCACTGCAACTCATCAAGCATAATGAGTAAATCAAACATTTTAAGCGAAATTACTGGACATTTTGCCGACATTTGCGCGAAAATACCCAAAGATAAATTACATTAAACGATAAACAATGAGCACAATACTGGTCTTACACGGCCCTAATTTAAACTTACTTGGTACACGTGAGCCTGAAATTTATGGTCACCAAACGCTGGATGATATCAATGCCATGCTAAGCCAACAAGCAAAAAATGCCGCTGCCCAGATTTCATTTTTGCAAAGCAATGCTGAACATGTGCTCATCGACCGTATTCAAGCCACCCAAACCGATAATACTGATTTCATTATTATCAATCCAGGCGCCTTTACCCACACCAGTGTTGCCATTCGCGATGCTTTAGCTGCGGTACAAAAACCCTTTATTGAAGTGCATCTATCCAATGTTCACGCCCGTGAGCCTTTTCGCAAACACTCTTACTTATCTGATATCGCCGTTGGCGTCATTTGCGGTTTAGGCTCTCAAGGCTATGTCATGGCATTAAGCTATGCGCTTCAATCATTCGAATAACCATTTACTGATTTATTTTGTATTAAGGATACCTCTAATGGATTTACGTAAACTAAAAAAACTCATTGATTTGGTCGAAGAATCTGGCATTGCCGAGATCGAAGTTACCGAAGGTGAGGAAAAAGTTCGCATTACTCGCTCACATGCGACCAACCAAACAGTTTACACCACTGCGATGGCTGCTCCTGCCCAAATGCCAATGGCAGCTGCTCCTGTTGCTGCTGCGGCCCCTATTATTGATGCCACACCTGTCGCATCATGTGCTGTTGATGCATTAAAATCACCCATGGTAGGCACTTTTTACAGTGCTGCTAGTCCAAACTCTCCAGCCTTTGCTGAAGTGGGCAAAACCGTTAAAGTGGGTGACACTTTGTGCATTATTGAAGCCATGAAACTCATGAACGAAATCGAATCAGACCGTGCTGGCGTTATCAAAGAAATCTTGGTTAAGAACGGCGAGCCAGTTGAATACGGCGAACCATTGTTCATTATCGAATAAGCCAAATATCATTTCTTTTCAGGCAGCTTCGGCTGCCTGAAAGCGCAGAAAGTGTGACTCCATGTTAAAAAAGATTTTAATTGCTAACCGAGGCGAAATCGCCTTGCGAATTCAAAGAGCTTGTCGTGAATTGGGCATTGAAACGGTGGCCGTTTATTCAGAAGTCGATCGTGAAGCCAAATATGTGAAATTGGCTGACGAATCGGTTTGTATTGGTCCTGCCAATTCAGCACAAAGCTACCTACATATCCCCGCTATTATTGCAGCAGCAGAAGTAACTGGCGCAGAAGCAATTCACCCAGGTTACGGCTTCTTGGCTGAAAATGCTGATTTTGCTGATCGTGTTGAACAATCTGGCTTTACCTTTATTGGCCCCAAAGGCGATACCATTCGCCAAATGGGTGACAAAGTTTCTGCCAAACACGCCATGATTGCCGCAGGTGTGCCATGTGTTCCAGGTTCTGATGGTGCATTGCCAGAGGACCCACAAGAAATTTTGCGTATTGGCCGTGAAGTTGGCTACCCTGTTATCATCAAAGCATCTGGTGGTGGTGGTGGTCGTGGTATGCGCGTGGTGGAGTGCGAAGAAGATTTATTGCAATCGGTTGAAATGACCAAAACTGAAGCAGGTGCCGCATTTGGCAACCCAACTGTTTACATGGAACGCTATTTACAAAAGCCTCGCCATGTGGAAATTCAAATCATTGCTGACGAATTTGGCAATGCGATTTATTTGGGTGAACGCGATTGCTCAATGCAACGTCGCCACCAAAAAATCATCGAAGAAGCACCAGCACCTGGCATTACCGAATCACAACGCCAAAAAATTGGTGAAGCATGTGTTGAAGCATGTAAACGCATTAACTACCGCGGTGCTGGTACCTTTGAATTCTTGTATGAAAACGGCGAATTTTTCTTTATCGAAATGAATACCCGTGTTCAAGTAGAACACCCAATTACCGAAATGATTTCAGGCGTTGACATTGTTCAAGAGCAAATTTTGGTGGCATCACACAAACCTTTGTCTTACAAACAAGAAGACATCGTATTGCGTGGCCATGCTTTTGAATGCCGTATCAATGCAGAAGACCCATTTACCTTTATTCCTAGCCCAGGCTTGATTGACAGTTACCACGCACCAGGTGGCCCTGGCATCCGTGTGGACACCCACATTTACCAAGGTTATCGCATTCCATCGAACTACGACAGCTTAATCGCTAAGGTTTGCAGCTTTGGTGACACCCGTGAAAAAGCCATGGCTCGCATGCGTGTTGCCTTGTCTGAATTTGCCATCACTGGCATTAAAACCAATGTGGAATTACACAAAGAATTGTTCAGTGACCCTGACTTTATCAAAGGCGGCACTAGCATTCATTACTTAGAAAAATGGATGGCAATTCACCACGGTAAAAAGGACGCATAATGGCTTATCAACAAGCAACCATTGCCATTGCCTCTGTGCAAGCAGAAGCCCTATCAGACGCCCTCATGGAAGAAGGTGCTTTAAGCGTTGCTATTGAAGATGCTTGGGCTGGCACAGAAAAAGAGCAACCCATTTTTGGTGAACCCGGTGAACCCAATGCACAATTGTGGCAACAAAGCTTGATTTTGGCCTTGTTTGACACCGATGCCAATGTGACAGCCATCATTGATGCTGCCGCCAAAAGCATGGACATCCCTGTACCCACGTTTGAATTAGCAGATTTGCCCGAACAAGATTGGGTGCGTTTAACCCAATCTCAATTTGAGCCTATCCAGATTTCTGATCGCTTGTGGATTACCCCAACGTGGCATGAAGCCCCATCCAAAGATGCCATCAATCTACAACTTGACCCTGGTTTGGCTTTTGGTACTGGCTCTCACCCCACAACGCATTTGTGTTTAAGTTGGTTGGACAACAACATCCAAGGTGCAGAACGCGTATTGGATTATGGTTGTGGCTCAGGCATTTTAGCCATTACCGCCATGAAGTTGGGCGCAAAAGAAGTGATTGGTGTGGACATTGACAAACAAGCCATTCGCTCCAGTTTAGACAATGCCGAACAAAACCAAGTAACAGCACAATTTTACTTGCCAGACCAATTCAAAGAATCAGAAAGCTTTGACGTGGTAGTTGCCAATATCTTGGCTAACCCATTGCGTATTTTAGGTGATATGCTGGCTAGTCATTGCAAGACCGGTGGTAGTATTGTTCTATCTGGCATTTTAGAAGAACAAGCCGATGAATTGCGTGGCATTTATCAGCAATGGTTTGAC
>JASLDB010000119.1 GCA_030151665.1 Neisseriaceae bacterium | reverse complement strand
AATAAACAGCCAATCACAACACAAATCGCATTCTCACAAGACAAAAAAAGTGGTAATCGGGCGATTTTGAATTTTGGTACGGGACATTTTCAGCTAGGCTACCTAGCGGCTGAGGACAGTTATGCCAAAGGACAACAAGCATTGTATGGTATTTGGGATGAAGGCGTAGAGCAATTCCCACAAAGCAGTACACCAGGTGCTAAAGTTCATTTTGATCAACTGTTAAAACAAGAGATTAACTTTACAACCAATGAAGTCAGTTCTAATAATATTTGTTGGGCCTCTGCTGGCAACGGAAAATGTGGCTCAGAGACGGGTCATTATGGTTGGTACATGAACTTAGAAAACATCAACCGCAAAAATGGTATTGAATATGAACAATTGACATTTACACCCAAACTGTACAATGGCGTTATTGTATTTAATACCATTGCCAACGGGGATTCTGCCATTGCTTCTTGCAGTGCAACATCGGAAGCCAATGGTTATACCTATGCCGTTCAGGCTGGCAGTGGTAAAGCCGCACCATCCTTTTTTGATAATGATGGCAAACGAGAACCTTTGGGTGGCATTGGTGAGCCCAACTTGGTTTATGTTGATGGCCAATGGTATTTAATTAGCAAAGATCAACAAGGTGGGATTGAATTTATTCCCGTTACGTTAGAAGATGATCCACGCACCGTATTAAAACGCTTATCATGGAAGATTATTACTCCTAAATTTGAGCATTAAAAGTCAATAAAAAAAGGATGGTTTCCCATCCTTTTTTTTATGGCTATTGCCTTAGCTGTTTCTAACCAATCGAGTATTGCTAGATTGAAAAGTCAACCAACATTACCAAACCAACAAAGCGTGGTTGCGTTTACCACGACGAATAATGGTGTACTGACCAAAACGCTTATCACTATCCGCTAAAGCATAGTCTGCATCTTCAATTTTTTGGCCATTGATTGCAACAGCGCCTTGCTTGATAAAAGTGCGTGACTCATTGTTAGATTTGGCTAACTCTGTCAATACCAAAGCTTGCACAAGATTCATGGCGCCCTCAGCTTTAAAACATGGTAAACCATCTAAAGCCAATTGCTCAAAATCAGCTTCTGTTAAATCGCTTTGGTCTTCTGCAAACAAGCTTGTTGAAATACGTTGCGCAGCAGACAACGCTTGTTCACCATGTACCATGGCGGTCATTTGTTCAGCCAAGATTCGTTGGGCTTCTGGTTTGGTGCCACTGTTTTTGTCAGCTTCTTCAATAGCATCAATCTCTTCAACACTCAAGAACGTGAAGAATTTCAAGAAGCGATAAACATCGGCATCAGCTACTTTTAACCAAAATTGATAGAACTGGTAAGGCGATGTTTTCTTGGCATCTAACCACACAGCGCCACCTTCAGTTTTACCAAATTTGGTGCCATCTGCTTTGGTGACCAATGGCAAGGTTAAACCGTAAACGGTTTTTTGATTTAAACGACGAGTTAAATCAATACCGGCAGTAATATTACCCCATTGGTCAGAACCACCAATTTGCAATTGGCAATTCACATTTTTGTTTAATTGCGAAAAATCATAAGCTTGCAAAAGACTGTAAGCAAATTCAGTAAATGAAATACCCACATCATCACGGTCCAGTCGTTGCTTAACCGATTCTTTGTTCATCATGGCATTTACAGAAAAATGCTTACCGATATCACGTAAGAAATCCAAGGTATTCATTTGACCAAACCAGTCATGGTTATTCGCCATAACAGCAGCATTATCACCTGTGAATGATAAAAACGGCATCAACTGCTCACGAATTTTCTCAACCCACCCTGCTACGGTTTCCGGCGTATTCAAACTGCGTTCAACCGCTTTGAAGCTTGGGTCGCCAATCATGCCTGTTGCACCACCCACCAAAGCCACAGGCACATGCCCAGCTTCTTGGAAGCGCTTCAAGGCCAAAACAGGCAATAAGTGACCAATGTGCAAGCTATCTGCAGTCGGGTCGAAGCCACAATACAATGCAATTTTTTGCTCATTCAATAAAGCTTGTAAGGCATCGGCATCAGTGGTTTGAGCAATTAAACCACGTTGTTGCAATTCGCTAATCAATCCAGTCATCGAACTCTTCATTTATTTTAAGGTTAAAATAAAACACTGCTGTTATTCACAGCAGCTATCTAATATTGAATCACCATTGTACCGTTTTTTTATGGTTCTCGCTAAGGGTATCTCGTGTTAACATTAAGGTTAAATCGTATTTGACCATTTACAACCTTTAAGCACAAAGTGGCAAAAAAACAATAAATCACAAAGCATAAACTCACCATGTTTTACCATTTTTCTCAGGCGTTCAATGATATTAAATGACAACTTACCTAAATATAGGATAGGCTCATGAAATTTGGCATGATTGGCAAATTAAACATCATTGGTCCGCAATAAAATGATAATAACTTACCCAGTCAACTTGCTTAATGTTTGATGTAAATCAATGTTTTAATTTATGACAATGGTAAGATTGACAATCGCTCAAAGTATTTATTATCTGATAACATCCACTCACCAGTTACCTATATCCCCTAGGTGCTGGTATTTTTTTATCCACATCTCTGGTATTTCGGTACAAAATTCTTGATTTAATACATTTGGCAATGCCATCGTGGTCATATGGGATGGGATTTTTGCTTAACTTGGTTAAAACCATGAATACCCAACACATCCTAAGCTACCAATAATAAATTGGTTTTAACCATGTAGTTTTTCACCAGCAATGTAGGTAGCAGCAATGGCTCGGTCATCACCCAAAATCATTTGGATAAACAGTGCCTCAGTTAGATCTTCGGCGTATTGCATGCGGTAATCAATCAATTCTGTTGAACGCATATCTAAAACCACAATATCAGCTTCTTTTCCCACTGCCAAACTGCCAATTTTATCGTCCAAACCCAAAGCCTTTGCCCCACCCAAACTCGCCAAGTAAAATGCATGCAAAGCACTGTATGGCGCATGGTTCATTTGGGCAGCTTTGTATGCTTCATTCATGGTTTGCAACATAGAAAAACTGGTTCCAGCACCCACATCACTGCCCAAAGCCACATGCACAGGTCGTTCAGCTTTTTTAGCATTCAAAACGTGAAAACAACCCGAACCCAAGAAAAAATTTGAGGTTGGACAATGGGCAATGGCTGTTTGTCGCTCTGACAAAACCGCCAATTCGCGCTCAGACAAATGAATACCATGACCATAAATCGCCCGTGGTCGCAACAAACCATAACCATCATAAACATCAGTATAGTCTATTGCCTGAGGAAACAATGATTTGACCCAAGCCATTTCACCCAGATTTTCAGACAGATGCGATTGGATCAATACGTCAGGGTATTCTGCTGCCAAAGCCGATATGGCGCATAATTGTTCATGCGTGGATGTGGGGGCAAATCGTGGTGTTAAGACATATTCATTTCGCCCTTTGCCATGCCACTTTTCAATTAAGGCTTTGGAATCATCGTATGCACTTTGGGCATTGTCCAATAATGCATCGGGTGCAAAACGATCCATACACACTTTGCCTGTCATCATGCGCATATTGTATTGGCTTGCCGCACCCAATAAGGCATCCACCGATACACGGTGCACGGTGCTAAAAACCGCAGCCGATGTCACCCCATTGCACAGTAATTGCTGTAAAAACACCTTGGCAACACTTTGTGCATGTTCTGGATTGGCAAATGATTGCTCAACCACAAAGGTGTACTCATTTAACCAATCCAATAATTGCTCGCCATAGGCTGCAATCATTTGTGTTTGTGGGTAATGAACATGAGCATCCACAAAACCCGCCATGATTAAACCTTGACCATGGTTCTCACAAGCAATATCTGGGTATTGTGCCAAAATCGTTGCAGCCTCGCCAACCGCAATAATCATGCCATTTTCGATTACCACTGCACCATCACTGTGGTATTGATAACTGGCTTCTAAGCCATGTAAAAAGGGGTCATGATGAAAACTCAACAATTGACCCCGCAATGCTTTTTTGTTCATGTTTTTCTTTCTAAAATATACCTTATGATAAAGTATCTTTATAAAAAGATAAATACCCATTTACATCATCATAACCGTTAGAATACCTTTTTGTACCACCATGGAAGATGCCCCATGCCACCCTATTTTGATGACAATATTGGCCAATTGATTTACGCTTGGCAACGCAATTACCCCAATCTGGATACCATCGGCACTGAAGTCACTGGACGAGTTGTTCGCCTAGCTTCCATTATTAATAAATTACTGGATGATAATTTACAAGACGACAAGCTGAATGTTGGTGAATTTGACGTTTTGGCAGCATTGGCAAGGGTTTATCCTGCCACGCTCACCCCAACAGAATTGCAAGCCCAAGCTTTGGTTTCATCAGGTGGCATCAGCAATCGCATTAATCGCATGGAAAAAAAAGCATGGCTACACCGAGAACATGCCAGCCATGATCGGCGCAGTGTGCATGTGAGTTTAAGTGACAGTGGTAAAAACTGTCTAGACAAAGTCGTTGATAGCCATGTTGCCATTGAAAAACAACTGGCCAATGTATTAAGCACAGCAGAACAACAACAATTGGCACGGTTATTGTCCAAAATGCTCAGTGCATTAGAACCTTTAAATCCTTAGCAAAACACCCAAAAGCAAGCTTTTGGGTGTGCACAAAATGGATGGATTGTGCTTATTTTGCCAAGTCACCTTTTAAAGCAACACCAGCCATGATATTACCAGCGTGGCATTCGTATTGTGTGGTGCTAGATAAGGTGTTTTTTTGGTAATAACTCACCAAGTTAACGACACGAGAAGCATTGTGTTTAACCGCTTGCTCTTGGAATTGTTTAACAGCTGACAATAACGCCCATTGACATGCGACTTCATCTGTCTTGCCAACACCATTGGTTTTGCGATTGCTAACCAAACCCGCTTTAATCACAGAACCACCACCTTTACCAAACACCACTTTGATATTGGGATCCAATACTTCTGCTGCCGCAGGTGATTGCATGGCATCTTGAATCGACAATAATAATTTATCATCACGTGCTTCAGCCACAGCGATACTTGCCAAAACACCCATCAATGCGGCAATTTGTGTTAACTTCTTCATTGTTTATTCCTTATTGTAAATGTGTACTACGTTCATGAAAACTGACTGCATTATTCTAGCCACGCCCATCGGTTGCCACACCCAATATGATGCACACCGCTTAAACCCAATGGATCAACTGCGTGTCAAACAACATCCCCAACTGGCGCAACGCATCGACTGGCAAAGCAGTCGCTTTTTAAAACAACAATTGCCACCAAATCACATACAACTATCTCTTGGTCACAAAAAAGGCCATGCTGCCTTAATTGCCAGTACTGAACCCAAAGACACTTTGGGCATTGATATTGAATATGCTAAGCAACGCGATTTTCTCGCTCTGTCTACTTTGTGTTGCTCTTGCATTGAACAACAATGGCTCGCCCAACAAACCAATGTTCAACAGGCTTTTTACCAATTGTGGACTTTAAAAGAAGCCCTAATTAAGGCATACCATGGACAATTAAGTGATATGCCCACGTGGTCTTTGGTATCAGACATCAGCATTGGCATCGAAATGCCCAACTTAAGCACCCCATTGCAAGCCCACACTGCAATTATTCACAATGACTGGTATTTAAGTGTACTTTACCCAGCCCACTATCCACACCCCCAAGACCTGTACCAGGGTTTTTTGCATTGGCAGCAACCCAAGCCAATTTGGCAAAGGTGGCCTACTGCGCCAAGCGTTTAAACACCAGTGATGAATTCACGCCACCAAAAGCAAAATTATTGTTCATCACGTATTCAGTATCAATCAGACGGGCTTCTTGCACAATATAGTCCAAATCACCACATCGCTCATCAATCTGATTCAGGTTTAATGTGGGTGCAAACCAACCTTCATTCATCATCTGAATTGAAAACCACGACTCCAACGCACCACAAGCACCTAAGGTATGGCCCAAATAACTTTTTTGAGAGCTCAGTGGCACATGGCCAAAGACATCCGCTGTTGCCAATGTTTCGGCAATATCACCTTGCTCAGTTGCTGTACCATGGCCATTAACATACCCCACAGCACTGGCATCAATTTTGGCATCAGCCAACGCCATTTGCATACAGCGACGCATGGTTTCACGCTCAGGTCTTGTCACGTGTGAGCCATCACTTGTGCAAGCGAAACCAACAATTTCCGCATAAATATGTGCCCCTCGTGCCTTGGCCATTTCATATTCTTCTAATACCAAGATGCCCGACCCCTCACCAATAACCAAACCATCTCGATTGGCATCATAAGGACTGGGTGCTAATTTGGGCGTGTCGTTTTTCAGGCTGGTTGCATACAAAGAATCAAAAACAAAAGCCTCTGACACACACAACTCTTCACCACCACCAGCAAGCATCATGTCAATCATGCCATATTTAATGGCTTCATAAGCATAACCAATGCCTTGATTACCAGAAGCACAGGCACTTGATGTGGGAATCACCCGACCAGTTAAACCAAAAAAAATGGATAAATTCGCGGCCGTGGTATGTGGCATAATGCGCACATATGTATTGGCATTAAAATGGGTTGAATCCCCTGTTAACACCAATTGGCTAATGTCACAAATGTCTTTTGGGCTACCAGTAGACGAACCACAAGCCACCCCCATACGACCATCTTGGATACTGGCATCTCCCAGTAAACCTGCATCGGCTAAAGCATTTTCTGCCGCTTCAACGCACATTTGCGATACAGGACCCATGCTGCGCAATTGTTTGCGTGTCCAATGTTTTGGTGGTGCGTAATCCACCACAGGCCCTGCTAATTTGGTGTTTAATTCACCATAGCGTTCCCAATCAGCCATGCGCACGATTTTATTTTCATACGCCAATAAACCTGTTTTAATCGTTGACCAATCTCGCCCCAAGGCACTGACTCCACCGATTCCTGTCACCACAACCCGTCTCAACACAAACCTCCGTTCACAGCCAATACTTGGCGAGTAATGTATGCTGCCTTTTCAGACATCAAAAAAGCCACAGCATGGGCCACTTCTTCCGCTTGTCCCATTCGATTCATGGGAATGGCCTTTAATATTTCCTCAACTGGCACATGGTCATCGACAATTTCTGTCTCAATCAAACCCGGTGCCACACAATTTACGGTAATTTTGCGTTTGGCTAATTCCACTGCCAAGGCTTTGGCAGCACCAATCATGCCAGCTTTGGATGCACTATAATTCACCTGCCCACGGTTACCAATAAGGCCCGAAACCGAAGCAATACAAACGACACGCCCAGCTTTTCGGCGGCGTATCATGGGCATCATAATCGGGTGTAAAACATTAAAAAAGCCATCTAGATTGGTACCCAATACCAAATCCCAGTCCTCTTCACTCAAGGCTGGAAATGCATTATCACGGGTAATACCCGCATTCAATACCACACCATAATAAGCGCCATGCTCTTCGACATCTGCTACCAGAACATCTAAACAAGCTTGTCTATCGCTGACATCAAACGACACAATTCGGCATTTCCCACCCAAAGCAACAATCTCATCCGCCACCTTTTGGGCATCATTTAAGCGACTTCGGCAATGCAAAACAATGTCCCAACCCTCTTGGGCCAAAACCATTGCCACTGCCTTGCCAATCCCCCGCGCAGAACCTGTTACCAAGATGGTTTTATCATTATTCATGTATTTGCTCATTCAATATATCTTCTTTGGGGCTATAAACATTCAATGCAGCTTCAGCCAATAATTCAATCGCATTGTGCTCATCATCACACAACCACAACTGGCTATCAAACACACCAAAGCCATTGCTGTCTTGCAATGATGCATCAAGGCGAATTTGCAACAGTGCAGGCGTCGGCAAATAATCAAAATACAGCGATAATTTGCGTGTTCCCAATAAAAACCCCAGACGCACAGCCTCACCAGCATCATGGCCCAATGCCCCAGCCCAAGCAGCAACACCTTGTGCCATCAATTCCATGGCAGCCCAAGATGGCAGACCATGTTCATCAACAAAAATATGCCCATCTTTAATAACAGCATAAGCCACTAGTGAATGCTGATCATAATGGCTAATTTGATTCAGTAGCATCATTTTGCCACTGTGTGGCAACAATGGCGCCACATCAGTAATCGGGGTTTGCATGTTTATTTCCAATAATCAAAGCGGTGTTATTGCCACCAAAAGCAAAAGATGTACTCAAGGCACAGCGCTTTTGTGTGGGTAAATAGGTTTCGCCTGATTGTGTTAAATGTACCTTTGCCAACCCCTCATCCAAAGCAAAATCAGCACGGTGTGGCGGCAAGCAAAATTGTGGATTGTATTGTTCACTCATCACTGCCCATAAAAAAGCAGCTTCTAAAGCCCCTGCTGCCCCCAAGGTATGACCCGTTAAAGCCTTGGTCGAAGCACAAGACACCGCTTCACCCAATACCGTATTGATTGCCAAGGCTTCCATGGCATCATTTTGGACAGTACCTGTACCATGCAAATTGACCCAAGCCAAATCTACTGCCGCCATATTGGCGGTATCCAGTGCTGCCTGAATCGCCAATTGTGCTCCTTTGGCATCCGGTCTTGGGCTAGACATGTGATAAGCATCACTGCTGGCGCCATAACCCAATAAGGGCAAGCCATCTTTGTTATCTTTTGTCATCACAAAAATCGCAGCTGCCTCACCAATATTAATACCATCCCGATTGGCAGAAAATGGTTGACATTGACCACTTGATAGGACTTCTAGTGCATCAAAACCATTAATCGTTAGCCGTGACAAGGTATCCACCCCACCACAAATCACGGCATCACAAATACCCAAACGCAATAATCGAGCTGCACTGATTAATGCCCGAGAACCAGAAGTGCATGCTGTCGAAATGGCATAATGAACATGACCAAGCCCATAGACATGGGCAACAAAATCCGCAGGCGATGACAACAATTGCACCCCTTGGTTAAAACCACTGTGCGGCCAATCCTGTTCAGCAAAACCCTGTGCAAAAGCGGCTTGGTTTTCATCGCCACCTGTTGTGGAGGTACCCAATACTACGGCAATGCGATCGGCACCATATTGCCCAATAGCAGCTTGAATCTCATCTTCAATTTGTGCCAAGGTGTGCCACAACAATTGATTATTGCGGCTATTCAAGGCAACTGGTAAATCATCAGGCATGGTACGCAACACACCAGAAAATTCACCAAATAAAAAAGATTTACCCGCCACCCATGTATCACGATAGGTTAAATAATCATTTTGCTTGCCCAATAGTGCGCTGACATGTTGTGCTAAGCCTTCACCCAATGAACTTGCTACAGCAGGTCGACTTAAATACACCGCTTCAGTCATCATTTACCTCCAACACTTGCCACGTTTGTCCTTGCCAAGTCAAAACCGCCATGCCATCAGGCTTATCTTGGTTGATGGCGATATCCAATGCTTCAGGCACTGGCCAATGGTTTTTGTGCCCCAAATATGCATACACGGCTGCAAACAATATTCTAGCCTTGGGATTGGGTGGTAAAAAACCATCGGCACGCCATT
>JASLDB010000088.1 GCA_030151665.1 Neisseriaceae bacterium | reverse complement strand
TAAGTACAGCCTGTTACCAAAATAGCCAAAGCCAATAAAGCCAAATTTTTATGCATAAGACCCTCTTCAATATAATTTGTTAATTTTTGTTATCTTAATTTAAGCAACCCAATAAATCAATCAATATTTTGTTGTTTTTTATCAACTTATAATTGAAAAAATTAATTTTATATTCCATGTATATTAAAAATAGAATGTTTACTTCTATTTTGTAACATTACCATATATGCTAATACCTATATGACAATGGTCTTTTAATGGATTTTAAATATCAATTATCCGACCATTAATCATTGAAAAATCGTTTATTTTTTTTTATTTTATATGATTAATTTACAACATTATCCCTATTTGGTATTTGTATTAATTTTTATCTTTATTTTTATGTAATTTAATTTAATAACGACATTATCAATTAATTAATCTACCAAAGGACTCAAGCCAGGTAAGGTAGCAAAACTCAAATCTCGCACCATTTGGCAAAAATTCTCCAAATAGGCTTTATTCGCATCTTCTTCTCGTATGGCCGCATACAATTGACTGTGTAAACCACTATCGGTTACTTGATGGGCGTTTACATACCCTTTTTCCAAGTATGGCATCACCGTCCAATATGGCAGTGTTGCAACACCACGACGGCTGGCGACCAATTGAATAATAGCAATGGTCAATTCACTGTTTCTTCTGGCGGGGTTAATCCCTTTTGGCAATAAAACTTTGCGCATCAAATCCAGCATTTCATCGGGTACGGGATAAGTAATTAAGGTTTCATCTTGAAAATCCGCCGCCTGCCACACTGATTTACTTGCCAAGGCATGATTTTTTGCAGCAATACCAACCATTTCATATTCAAAAAGTGGGCGATACACCACACCATTTTGTTCTTCATTATTGGAAACAATGGCAATATCGGATCGATGACTTAATAACAGTGCAACGGGGTCAACATGAAAACCAGACACAATATCCAATTCCACAGAAGGCCAAGCATTGCGATAACAATCCATGGCTGGCATTAACCAATCAAAACAGGTATGGCATTCGACTGCCACACGCAATTCACCCGATGCACCATCCAATAATTGCATAATATCTCGCTCTGCATGAGCGACCATGGGCAGCATGTCTTTGGCCAAACGCAATAACCGATCCCCAGTGGGGGTAAAACGAACAGGTGTGGTTTTTCGTTCAAACAATGGCGTTTCAAAATACTCTTCTAATACCCTTATTTGATGTGACAGTGCAGATTGTGTCAAAAACAATCGTTTTGCTGCCAACGATAAATTACCCGTTTCTTCTAATGCCAATAAGGTTCTCAAATGGCGGATTTCAACAATAGCTTCCATTATGAATTTCTCTAATGAAGATTATAAAAATAATGAGTTTGCATCATAATAAAAAAATCCGCAAGATGGTTACATCAAAAAATTTCAGGGTAAAAGGAAATAATCATGAATACAGCTCATATTAGTGGTTTCCCACGCATAGGTGCAAAACGTGAATTAAAACTGGCTTTAGAAAGCTTTTGGCAAGGCAAAAACACAGAAACCGATGTACAACAGGTAGCCAAAACCATTCGCCAACAAAACTGGGCAGCACAACAAGCTGCAGGTTTGGACTTTGTTGCCGTGGGCGACTTTTCCTTTTACGACCATGTTTTAGATACCTTATTGTTAGTGGGTGCAGCACCTGAACGATTTGGCTTTGATGTCCAAAATATCAATTTGACCCAATACAGCCAATTGGCACGTGGTAATCAAGATGAACCAGCGCTTGAAATGACCAAATGGTTTGATACCAATTACCATTATTTGGTACCAGAATGGCATCAAAACACCTCTTTTAGCGCCCAAAGCCATCAATTAATCACGCAAATTCAAGAAGCACAAGGCTTAGGCCATGATGTTAAGCCAACACTGATTGGTCCATTAAGCCTTTTGTATTTAGGCAAATGCAAAGGGGGAGATTTTGATCGCTTAAGTTTACTCCCTCGCTTATTGCCTGTGTACCAACAGTTGTTACGAGAAATTGCTTTGCATAATGTGTCTTGGTTGCAATTGGATGAGCCGATTCTGACCTTGGATTTACCAGATGAATGGATAGCTGCATTCAAAACCACTTACCAAGAATTAAGCGTGACACCACCCAAATTAATTTTGGGTACGTATTTTGGCGATATCAGCCAACATGCCAAACTATTAGCCAATTTACCAATTCATGGCATACACATTGATGCTGTTCGTGCCCCAAAACAATTAGCGGTTTTCCAACAAGAATGGCCTAGCCACAAAGTATTGTCTGTGGGCATTGTTGATGGTCGCAATATTTGGCGCAGCCATTTAAGCCAATTATTGGCAAGCTTAACGCCATTAAAAGAACAATTTGGTACCAATCTTTGGATTGCTAGCAGTTGCTCTTTATTGCATTCACCACAAGACTTAGACATTGAAGATAAGTTAGATACTGAAATCAAATCTTGGTTGGCCTTTGCCAATCAAAAATTAGTGGAATTGGGCCATTTAAAACAAGCTTTGCAACACGGTGTTGCTGCTGTCCAAGCTGCATTTGATGACAGTGATCAAGCAGCAAACAATCGAGCCAACAGCGCTCGTATTCACAAACCGTCGGTTAATCTTCGCTTGGCCAATCTACATGAGCATGCCGATCAGCGCCAAAGCCCTTATGAAGTGCGCATCAAAGCCCAACAAGAATGGTTAAAACTACCCATATTGCCCACAACCACCATAGGGTCTTTTCCCCAAACAACAAAAATTCGCCAAGCCCGTGCTGCATTTAAAACAGGCATGTTAAACCAAACCGATTACGAAAAAGCCATGCAAACCGAAATCGCCTTGGTGGTCAAAAAACAAGAAGACTTGGGTCTGGATGTTTTGGTACATGGCGAGGCTGAACGCAATGACATGGTTGAATATTTTGGTGAGCAATTGGATGGTTATTGCTTTACACAATTTGGCTGGGTACAAAGTTATGGCAGTCGCTGCGTGAAACCACCCATTATTTTTGGTGATATCAGCCGCCCGAAACCCATGACAGTGGCTTGGTCTGCCTATGCACAAAGCTTAACCAAGCGCCCAATGAAAGGCATGCTAACAGGCCCTGTGACCATATTACAATGGAGTTTTGTTCGTGATGACGTTTCACGTGAAACGGTTGCCAAACAAATTGCCTTGGCACTCAATGATGAAGTATTGGATTTGGAAAATGCAGGCATTAAAATCATTCAAATTGATGAACCAGCATACCGCGAAGGCTTGCCATTGAAAAAAGCAGATTGGAATGGCTACTTAAATTGGGCAAGCCAAGCATTTCGTTTAAGTCATGCCAATGTCAAAGACAGTACCCAAATTCACACTCACATGTGTTATTCCGAATTCAATGATATTTTACCTGCCATTGTTGCCATGGATGCAGATGTGATTACCATTGAAACATCTCGTTCTGATATGGATTTATTGACCGCATTTGGTGAGTTTAATTATCCAAACGATATTGGGCCTGGTGTTTATGATATTCACAGCCCACGCATTCCCAAGGACAGCGAAATCGAAAACCTATTGCAAAAAGCGATTAAAGTAATTCCTGCAGAGCGCTTATGGGTGAATCCAGATTGTGGCTTAAAAACACGTGGTTGGGTAGAAGTTGAAGCAGCTCTAGCAACCATGCTAGCGGTTACCCAAAAACTGCGCAAACAACTATCCGCTTAATCGACTTTTCTTGCCTTGTGTTGCATTCAAGCTGCCTTTTGGCAGCTTTTTTAATGGGCATTGCACGATTAGAACAAACCCCCTACACTCAAATAACCCAAAGCAATACCATCCCCCACTTCCAAGAATGAAAGGCACACCATGTCAGCCCCAAACTCAAGTATTGATTGGTTAAAGCATTTGATTGCCTTTGACACCACCAGTCACAACAGCAATTTGGATTTAATCCAAACCATTGCTGATTATTGTAAGCAATACGGCTTAAATCCAATATTGACGCACAATACCGACAAAACCAAAGCCAATTTATGGGTTAGCATTGCGGATAATCACAAAAACATACAAGGGGGATTGGTCTTATCAGGTCACACTGATGTGGTGCCTGTAACAGGTCAAGCATGGCAATCAAATCCATTTGAAGCCATGATTGAAAACGGCAAATTATATGGCCGTGGTAGTTGTGACATGAAAGGTTTTATTGCCTGTGTACTCCATGCCCTGCCCATGCTTTGCCAAACACCATTAACCAAACCGATTCATTTGGCGTTGAGTTTTGATGAAGAAGTCGGCTGCTTAGGTGCCCCACTCTTATTGGAAAGTATCAAACAACACGGTATTCAACCAGAGCATTGTATTATCGGCGAACCCACCAATATGCAAACCATTGTCGCCCACAAAGGCATTCAAGTTTTGCGCTGCAAAGTGCATGGTTACAGCTGTCACTCTTCATTAACACCCAAAGGGGTCAATGCCATTGAATACGCTGCTCGCTTAATTGTCTTTATTACCGATTTGGCTGAAACCTTAAAATTAAGAAATGACCACGACAACGCTTATGATGTGCCATTTAGCAGTTTATCAACCAATATGATACAAGGCGGCATTGCCAGCAATATTGTCCCCAATTTTTGTGAATTCACATTTGATTATCGCAATCTGCCCCACATGAATACCGATGATATTATCCAACCCATTGAATCCTTTATTGCCGAACATTTATTGCCCAAAATGCAATCAATCGAGCCCACCAGTCACATTGAACTTGAAAGCCTTGCTCATGTTCCAGCCTTAAGTGACAGTGAAACCAATGCCTTATATGCCTTAATGGACAAACTACTTGGGCAACAAATCCCCAAAAAAGTGGCGTTTACCACAGAAGGTGGGCAATTTCATTTGGCTGGTATGCACACTGTGATTTGTGGACCAGGTAGCATAGAACAAGCACATCAACCCAATGAATACATTGAATTAAGTCAATTAGCAGCTTGCGATGAATTTTTGTTACAACTTATTAAGCAATATCAGGTGCCAATTTAGTTTTATGCACAAAGTTATCCACATTGTTTAATCATGCTTTTTGCATGGCATTAAAAAAAATACCGTCTGTATCCCTTATCAATCGTGTTTTTGCCAAATTTCAAATTATTTCAATTTTTGACAAGGTGAATTACACACAAAGTTATACACAATAATAGGAGAAAACAACATGAGCCAAGAAGCCATCTTTACTGCCATAGAACAACGCCACTCAATACGGGCATTTTTAGACACTGCTGTTCCACGTGAAACCATCGAAAATATTTTACAAGTGGCTGCACAAGCACCATCAGGTACCAATTGCCAACCTTGGCAAGTCTATGTGGTGACAGAAAAAAAACGAAATGAGTTGGTAGAAAAAGTGTCATTAGCATATGACATGCTACTAAATGAAAAAGATCAGCACAATGCATTGTACCAAGAACCTTATCCTTATTACCCTGAAAAATGGATTAGCCCTTATATTGATCGCCGCCGCCAAAATGGTTGGGAGCTTTATGGTCTATTGAATATTGGCAAAGGTGAAAAAGAAAAAATGCATGCCCAACACAAACGCAATTTTCAATTTTTCGATGCACCAGTCGGTCTATTTTTTACTGTCAATAAAGCCATGGGCATCGGCTCCAAAATGGACATTGCCATGATGATGCAAAATGTCATGATTGCAGCCAAAGCATGTGGCTTAGATACCTGCCCACAAGCGGCATGGAATACTTATCACACCTTGGTTTTACCATTATTGGGTGCTAGCGAAGATGAAGATTTGGTCTGTGGAATGGCATTAGGCTATGCCAATCCCAATGAAATCGTTAACACCCTACACCCACCCCGTGAGTCTGTTCACAATTTTGCCCAATTCTTAGATTAAGCCCATCACAAAAAAGCTGCTAAGAGTCATCCTAGCAGCTTTTTTTGATCAATCCGTTTAATCAACACAATATGCTTTAAAATAAAACAGTCGATAATGTAACAAAACCCAAAATACAGAACAAAACACAAGCACCAATGCGCACAGCTTTAAAGGGTATTTTTTTCATCAACCATTCACCCAAATACACCACAGGCACATTCGCAACCAAAAGCCCCAAAGTACTGCCCATAATCACAGCCCAAAAACTTTGGTATTTTGCTGCCAATAAAACCGTGGCTATTTGGGTTTTATCGCCAATTTCAGCAATAAAAAACAACACCAGTGTCGCCACAAAAGCACCATGTTTAACCCATTTGGTATCTTCCTCATCTTCTTTATCTGGAACCAATAACCACAGGCCCACCACAATAAAACTAATGCCGACAATCCAAGCCATTAGGTTATCTGATAAATGGCTAGATGCCCAAACACCCAAAACAGCCGAAAAAGCATGATTTAAAATGGTTGCAACAATAATACCCAAAATAATGGCATTTTTTTGGGCAAAACGAGCCGCTAAAAACAAAGTCAATAATTGTGTTTTATCACCAATTTCAGCAATGGCAACAGATGACAATGAAGCGAAAAAAGCTTCCATGATTGTGTTCCTTTTGCGGGCTTGATTATAAACAAAAGACAATAACGTGCTGCCCGCATCAAGCAGTCGTCATTGTCTTAAGTCTCATCAATACCGTGAACATCAAGTCGACGGGATGTTGTTACCATGAGCAAGTGGCTCAAATATGTTGATAACAACTCCAAGCAAAAAGCTTGAACGATTACTCCCTTAAGAGAATAGCCAATAAAGGCAAGGCGGATTATAAAACAAGCCTAGCCCAAAAAGCAAGTGCTAACGCAATCGCGTTCCTGTTTTTAAATCAATGATTTGGCTTGGATTTTTGGCAAAACCAATTAAACCCGGAATCACCCAAGCTTGATGGCCAAACTGACGCATGGCGTCTTGTGTGGTTTTACAAGGTTTAAACCCAGCTTTATTACAAGAAGTGGATACCAAGGAAGTGCCCAATTGCAAACACAATTGCCTAGCACCATCATGGTCTGGCACTCGAACAGCCAACTTTTGCCGACTTGCCCCCCTTAATAGTGGTAAAACATGCTTAGAACAAGGCACCAAGAACGTTTTGGCCGCAGGCCATGCCTTCGTCAAGCACCATCTATCATCTACGCTCAGTGGCGCTAAAAGTGGCGTTAACTGCCCTACCCCAGCACCAATCACAATCATGCCTTTGTGCTGTGGTCGTTTTTTTAACCGAATCACTCGTTTTAATCCTTGCGGATGGGTGGGTAAACAACCCAAACCAAAACACGATTCAGTGGGATAAGCAATAACGCCACCGTTTTGCAGATGGCGTTTGATACGGGTAATGTCCCGTTGTGATAAATATCTTTTGCGTAACAACATGGCTCTTATTGGCTGCTAAATCCATAGCAGCCATTTTTCGTTAATGTTTTAAAATCGCTTTGTCGGCAATATCATGGCGATATTGCATATCAGCAAAATGAACAGATTTTAAAGCAGTATACGCTTGTGCTTTGGCATCTTGCACACTATTGCCCAAGCCCACTACACACAATACTCGACCGCCATTACTCACCAAATCACCATTGTCATTGACTTGTGTACCAGCATGGAACACTTTGCCATGCTCATTGGCAGCATCAATTCCTGTAATCACATCACCTTTTCGAGGTGTTTCTGGGTAATTGGCAGCAGCCAAAACCACACCAACAGCGGTTTCAGGTTTCCATGTTGCTGTGATTTCATCCAACTGTCCGGCTAAGGCAGCTTCAACTATGTCCACCAAATCACTGTCAAGACGCATCATAATCGGTTGGGTTTCTGGATCACCAAAACGGCAATTAAATTCAATGGTAAATGGCTCACCATGCTCATCAATCATCAAACCCGCATACAAAAAGCCAGTAAATGGATGGCCTTCGCTTTGCATGCCTTTAACAGTTGGTAAAATAATTTTGTCCATGGCGCGTTGGTAAACCGCATCGGTCACCACAGGAGCTGGGCTGTAAGCCCCCATACCACCTGTATTAGGGCCCATGTCACCATCCAATAAACGCTTGTGGTCTTGGCTTGTTGCCATGGGCAAAACATGTTCACCATCAACCATGACAATAAAACTGGCTTCTTCACCTTGCAAGAAATCCTCAATCACCACTCGAGCACCAGCATCGCCCATTTTGTTATCAAGCAACATGCTGTCAATGGCATCATGTGCTTCTTCTAAGCTCATGGCCACAATAACGCCCTTCCCTGCCGCTAAACCATCAGCTTTGATTACAATGGGTACACCATTTTGATCAATATAAGCATGCGCTTCTTTGGCATCGGAAAAAGTCTGATAACCTGCTGTTGGGATGTTATATTTTTGCATGAAAGCTTTGGCAAAATCTTTTGAGCTTTCTAATTGTGCCGAATATTGGCTAGGGCCAAATATTTTTAAGCCCACAGCACGAAAATCATCGACCACGCCAGCAGCCAATGGGGCTTCGGGACCAACAACAGTAAAAGCAATATTTTCTTGTTGGCAAAATGCAATTAAATCCGCATGTGTAAAAATCGCAACATTTTTTACTTTGTCTTCCAATGCTGTACCTGCATTGCCTGGTGCCACAAATACTTGTTCAACTTGTGCTGATTGCGCCAATTTCCATGCCAAAGCATGTTCACGACCACCAGAACCCAAAACCAATAATTTCATGATAAACGCCCTTCATAACAGATTCCTGACATTTTAATGCCCCCAATGTAAACTTGAAAGCCAAACTTGACGGATTGACGGATAATACTTTATCAAATGTCCATGATAACAATGAGAGGAATAATAATGTTGTTAAGAAACATCTGCTTAAGCTTAGTAACGATTGCCACTTTAGCAGCATGTGGCAAAAACTCCCCAGATGATGCCGCTGCAATCTGTTCTGCAGAAGAAACCAAAACTGCTTTTGCACAACAATTTAAAACCGATGTATTGAAGAATTTCCAACAGTACCAACAAGATGATAAGCAATTGGTTAAATTAAGTTTGGATGCAATTGGCTTGGATTTAGACAAAGTCAAAGTGGTCTTAGAAGACATTCGTCCTCAATCCTTGGGCAATGACAGTGAAAAAGTTAGTTGTATTGCTCAATTAACCGTTTCATTACCTGAAAACATGATTAATGAAGCACAAGTCAAAGCCAAAAAAATGACTTATGGCTTTGACATTAATCGTGATGCTCAATTAAATGGCTTTGAAGTCTTTATCGACAATGCATTCAAAACCAATGTGCAATATTCAGTCAACCCAAAACAAAAAAATGCCATTGAAGAAGACAAAGGCAGTGCGAGTGCCGCCTTGTTAAAAAACCTGTTTATTATTCGCAATGTGGATAAAAACCCATACGAAGGCATGGAACAGCCTGGTTTTGCTCAAGCTGCCAGTGATGTGCCAGCTTCTTCTGTCCCAGAAGGCGATCCGCTTGGCAATTTATTAAATAAAATTGACAAAGAAATGGCTGCTTCAGAAACGGGTACTGCTCCGACTGATAATACAGGTAACGCCCAATCCGATGCCAATAATGCTGTTTTGCAATCAGCTAAACAAAAAAACCAACAAGCCCGTGGTCAAATCGATCGCATTTGGAATGGTTTACCTGCTGAAGTAAAAGACTCATTAAAAAATGAAGAGCAAAATTGGAAAAATAATCGTATTAAAAGCTGTGGCCAAGAAAGTGACGCTACCAAGCAGTTAGAATGTGAAACCAATAGCATTAATAAACGAATTGGTGAATTAAAACAATACTCAGTAGATTAATTAATAGATAGTTAATATATTAAAAATAGAAAAGGCCGCTTGAATTTCAAGTGGCCTTTTGTTTATTAGTTTTTTTAATAAACACAAAGAATCAATCATTAAGCATTTAAGATATCCACAAGGTGCATTTTTTCAATGGCATCCATAAAAGGTTGGTATTGGGATAAAGGCAATCGAATGGTTAATTCACAAGCCAAATTTAGCTCTTGATGGATGATTTCTCCACTGTTTTGCTTAATAAAGTGCATAACATCACTCATCTGAGGATAGTCAAAGCGCAAAGAGACGTTTTTCTCCACATTCTTATGGATAACCTCGGCATTAACGAGTGCTGCTTGGGTTGCACTCTTGTAAGCTTGTATAAGCCCAGGAACGCCCAATAAGGTGCCACCAAAGTAACGCACAACAATGACCAAGATATCGGTTAATTCAAAAGAATCAATTTGACCCAAAATTGGTCTACCTGCACTACCAGATGGCTCACCATCATCATTGGCTCTAAATTCTAAACCATCCACACCCAATCGGTAAGCATAGCAAAAGTGTACAGCTTTATGGTGTTCTTTTTGTAGACGGTTTAAATGGGGTTTAATATCAGGTAAATCTTTGATTGGATAAGCAAAAGCTAAAAATCGACTGCCTTTGCTTTTGTATTCTGCAAAAATATTGTCTTTAATGGTTTGATAAGTGGTAATAGTCATGGAAAAAATAAACACGCATTTAATAATTAATAAGATTTTATAAATATAAATGGATGAAACCGATGAAGTTTGTTTGTACTTGTGGATAAGTCTATAAAGCAAATAAAATCAAAATATTGCGTTTGTATTTTGCTGTGCGTAGACGGACTTGAGGTTATCCACCGAATTGTGTGTAACTTTTTTGGGTTTTATCCAAATGTGGATATGTATTGCTTATGAACACCAGTATTGCACAAATTTGTGGATAAAATAATTAAAATATTGGTTTTCACAAAATAAAAT
>JASLDB010000080.1 GCA_030151665.1 Neisseriaceae bacterium | reverse complement strand
TATGGTTTATAATCAATCTCTCTATTCTTTCGTCAAACAGTAAAAGATTACCATGTCGAACCATTCTCACAACCCAAACACTTTGGTGGAAAAATTCAAATCACATCAAGCCATTATTGGCATTATTGGATTAGGCTATGTTGGCCTACCCTTGCTTTTGCGTTACACCGAAGTGGGTTTTAAAGTCATTGGTTTTGACATCGACCCCAAAAAAGTTGATGCCTTAAATCAAGGTCAAAGTTATATTGAGCATATTGCAACCAGCAAAATCCAAGCTGCACAAGAAAATTTCACTGCCACCACAGATTTTAGCCAAATCAGCGACTGTGATGCTTTGATTTTATGTGTGCCAACACCATTGAACCAATACCGTGAACCTGATTTAAGCTTTGTATTGGACACAACAGATAGCTTAAAGCCTTATTTGCGTGCAGGACAAGTATTGTCATTAGAAAGCACAACCTACCCTGGTACCACAGAAGAAGAACTGTTGCCTCGTATTGAGGAACAAGGTTTAACCGTGGGTCAGGATTTTTATTTGGTTTACTCACCTGAGCGTGAAGACCCAGGTAATCCCAATTTTGAAACCCGCACCATTCCCAAAGTGGTGGGTGGACACACAGCCAATTGCTTAAAAGTTGGCATGGCCGTATATGGCGGCGTGATTGATAAGTTGGTGCCAGTGAGCTCAACCAAAGCGGCTGAAATGACCAAGCTTTTAGAAAATATTCACCGTGCCGTGAATATTGGTTTAGCCAATGAAATGAAAATTGTAGCTGACAAAATGGGCGTGGACATTTATGAAGTAATTCATGCGGCAGCCAGCAAACCATTTGGTTTTGTGCCTTATTACCCAGGCCCTGGTATTGGTGGTCATTGCATCCCTATTGACCCATTTTATTTGACTTGGAAAGCCCGTGAGTATGGCGTGAATACACGCTTTATTGAATTGGCTGGTGAAATTAACTCAGGCATGCCTGATTATGTGGTCAATAAAACAGCACTGGCTTTAAATAACCAAGAAAAATCACTAAAAGGCAGTAAAATTTTGGTATTGGGCATTGCATACAAAAAAAATGTGGATGATATGCGTGAAAGCCCATCGGTGTTTATCATGGAAAAATTGGAAGCATTGGGTGCAAAAATTGCTTATAGCGACCCGCATGTACCTGTTTTCCCTGAAATGCGCGAACACCATTTTGATTTGACCAGTATCGCTTTAACAGCCAGCAATCTTGAAGAATTTGATTGTGTTTTATTGGCGACAGATCATGATAAGTTTGATTACGATTTAATCAAAACCCATGCCAAATTGATTATTGATACCCGTGGTAAGTTCAACCAAAACTTACCACATGTGGTAAAAGCATAAGGACTGTCTAAATGTTTGCAAACATTATTGGCCGCAAAATTAAAGTGGCTTTGGTTGGTTGTGGTCGCATTGCCAATAACCATTTTGGCGCCATTGAAACCCACCGTGATGCTTTGGATCTTGTTGCCATTTGTGATATTGACCCAACAGCTTTGGCTGCAGCACATGAAAGAACAGGGGCAAAACCTTTTGCCTCTTTAAGTAGCATGCTAAAAGAAACCGATGCTGACATGGTGATTTTAACCACACCATCGGGTTTACACCCTGACCAAGCCATTGAATGTTTTGAGGCTGGCTTTCATGTTTTAACTGAAAAACCCATGGCCACACGCTATGCAGATGGTGTTGCCATGGTCAAAGCGGGTGACAAAGCGGGTAAACGCTTATTTGTGGTTAAACAAAACCGCATGAATGCCACTTTGCAATTGTTAAAACGTGCCATGAATGAAAAACGTTTTGGCAATCTGAATATGGTTCATTTGAATGTTTTCTGGACTCGCCCACAAGATTACTATGACCAAGGTGGTTGGCGTGGTACTTGGGAATTGGATGGTGGTGCTTTCATGAACCAAGCCAGTCATTATGTGGATTTGATGGAATGGTTAATTGGCCCAGTACAAGATGTACAAGCCATGATTTCAACCCACCGTGATATTGAAGCCGAAGACACTGGTGTGGTTAATATTCGCTGGCGCAATGGCGCCTTGGGTTCAATGGCAGTGACCATGTGTACCTACCCCAAAAACTATGAAGGCTCAATCACCATTTTGGGTGACAAAGGCACAGTTCGTGTAGGTGGCGTAGCAGTCAATGATATCCAAACATGGGATTTTGCTGACGAGAAAGACTACGATGCAGCCATTAAAGAAGCCAATTATGAAACCACTTCGGTTTATGGTTTTGGCCATCCTTTGTATTACAAAAATGTGATTGATGTTTTGCGTGGTGAAGCCGAACCCATGACCGATGGCAGAGAAGGTTTAAAATCATTGGAATTGTTGATTGCCATTTACATGGCAGCTCGAGATAACAAAACCGTTTCTTTGCCATTAATGCTCTAAACCTTAGCGGTTTATCTAAATCATTAACGGCCCTTGCGGCCGTTTTTTGGGGAAATCATGTCTCAATCTTATACGGCACATGAAAGTGCTATTATTGATGATGGTGCACAAATCGGTGCAGGTAGCCGAATTTGGCATTTTGTCCATGTATGCGCTCAAGCCAAAATCGGTACTGACTGCTCATTGGGTCAAAATGTTTTTATTGGCAATAAAGTGGTGATTGGCAACGATTGTAAAATTCAAAACAACGTTTCGGTTTACGATGATGTAACACTGGAAGATGGTGTTTTTTGTGGGCCTAGCATGGTGTTCACCAATGTCTATAACCCTCGATCGTTGATTACCAGAAAATCAGAATATCGCCCAACTTTGGTAAAAAAAGGGGCGACTTTGGGCGCCAATTCAACCATTGTTTGTGGTAATACCATTGGTCAGTTTGCTTTTATTGGTGCTGGTGCTGTGGTCAATAAAGATGTACCTGATTATGCTTTAATGGTAGGTGTTCCTGCTCGGCAAATCGGTTGGATGAGTGAATATGGTGAGCAACTGGATTTGCCTTTGTCTGGCGATGCCATCGCCACTTGCCCTCACTCGCAAATCCGCTATCAATTGCAAAATACCACATTAAGCCGACTTGATTAAAGAAAGAACCTCCATGGAATTTATTGATTTAAAAGCCCAACAAACCCGTATCAAAAATAAAATTGATGCCAATATCCAAACCGTTTTGGCACATGGTAAGTACATTTTAGGCCCAGAAGTGGCTGAATTAGAAGAAAAATTAGCGGCTTATACTGGTGCAAAATATTGCATTAGCTGCGCCAATGGCACGGATGCCTTGCAGATTGCTTTGATGGCCCTAGGCGTAGGTGTGGGAGATGAAGTGATTACCCCAGGGTTCACTTACATTGCCACCGCAGAAACGGTTGCGTTATTGGGTGCAACCCCTGTGTATGTTGATGTACATGAAGACACTTACAATTTAAATGCTGCACTTTTAGAAGCTGCCATTACCCCAAAAACCAAAGCCATCATCCCTGTGTCGTTGTATGGTCAATGTGCTGATTATAATGCAATTAATGCCGTTGCCAACAAATACAATTTACCCGTAATTGAAGATGCGGCACAAAGTTTTGGTGCCAGTTACCACGGTAAAAAATCAGGCAATCTAACCACGGTTTCTTGCACCAGTTTTTTCCCCAGTAAACCATTGGGTTGTTATGGTGATGGTGGTGCAATTTTCACCAATGATGACGAACTGGCCAAAGTCATTCGCCAAACAGCTCGCCATGGTCAAGATCGCCGTTATCACCACATTCGCATTGGTGTTAATAGTCGTCTAGACACCATGCAAGCTGCTATTTTATTGGCTAAACTCGACATTTTTGACGAAGAAATGGCTTTGCGGCAACAAGTGTCTGATCGCTATGCCACATTATTGAATGCAGCGGGTTTATCAGCACCAGTGATTGAAACACACAATATTAGTGCTTTTGCCCAATACACAGTGCGTGTAAAAAACCGCGATAGAGTTCAAGCTGCCGTACAAGCAGCAGGGATTCCAACAGCTGTGCATTACCCGATTCCGTTGAATAAGCAACCAGCTGTTGCCACCAATGATATTTTGCCCATTGGTGATAAAGTTGCCGAAGAAGTCATGAGTTTGCCAATGCATCCTTATTTGACTGAAGAAGCACAACAAGAAATTGTAGCTGCCTTATCAAAAGCCATCTTTTGATTAGCGAAAGATTGTGACATATGCAAAACAAAAGTGACATTCTCATTCTCACTTCTAACTATCCCCACCAAGGTGGGGAGCAGTTTATTGAGAAAGAAATGCCATATTGGGCAACTTCTCAGTTTGAGCACATTTATATTCTTCCTTATCAGCACAAAGGGGAAAAACGATGTATTCCTGATAATGCCCAAGTGCTCATCGAAGATATTCCCAAAAATACCTTTGCAATTTTCTATGCATTACTGCTTTTACTATGCCAATCTTTCTTTTACCAAGAATTAATCCACATCACCAAAAAGCAACCTGCCAATATTGGGAAAAAGTATTTTATTGCCATTAAAACAGGTATTAATCTTCTCCATTATAGAAGACGGTTAAAACGGGTTTTGAAAAAACACCCCAATATCACCACCATTTATTCTTATTGGAATGATATTTTGTCCTATGCCGCTTCTTTAGAAAAACTGACTGCTAAAACGCGTAACCTCAAAGTGGTCACTCGTGCTCATGGATTTGACTTATACCAAGAGCGAAAACCTTATCAATACATGCCATACAAATGGCAGTTCAGTAGCATTTATGATCATATTTTCGTTTTGTCTCCCAAAGCCAAAATATACTATGAAACCACTTACCCCAACCCTGTTGCCAATGTGAGTATTTCTCGCTTAGGTGTAAAAATCGCAACAGAACCAAACCATCTTAAGCCTTTACCTCAAAAGCACACGTTCACAATTATTTCCATTGCTTATTGTGTCAAAGTCAAAAGAATCGATATGACCTTGGCAGCTATTTTACATTTGGCAAAAAGTAACCCCCAACAACACTTTACATGGCTACATTTTGGCGGTGGTGAGTTACTGGCTGCCTTGCAACAACAAGCTCAACAGCAAGGCAAATTTTTAGACAATGTCAAAATCGTTTTTATGGGACATCAAGATAACAGTCAAATTGTCTCTTTCTTACAGACTCAATCGATACATGTCTTAATCAACAATAGCGAATACGAAGGCACACCGGTATCAATTATGGAAGCCATGGCAGAAGGGATACCTGTTGTGGCACCCGATATTGGTGGCATTAGCGATATTGTGGAACACAATATAAATGGTATTTTATTACCATCTTCCCCCTCTATTGACCAAATTGCCTCAGCCTTACACGATATTGTTTTTGCTGAAAATTGGCAGCAACTGAGCCAAAATGCCAAGCTAACAGCATATGAAAAATACAATGCACAGCATAATTTTCCTGAGTTTATTCAAAAAATAGAAAACATAAGCAGTAGTCATGAATAAAATTATCGCTTTTGCACTGGGACCCATTGGCATGGGCTTGATTAGTTTAATCAGCCTACCCATTATTACTTGGTTTTTCAATATTGAGGATA
>JASLDB010000079.1 GCA_030151665.1 Neisseriaceae bacterium | reverse complement strand
TATAATGCACAGCTTCTCCGGGTCGTTAGCTCAGCTGGTAGAGCAGCGGACTTTTAATCCGTTGGTCGAGCGTTCAAATCGCTCACGACCCACCAAATACCGGAAAAAGAGCCTATCTATTAGATAGGCTCTTTTTTTATCTTGTTTTGTTGAGATTAAATTGCCAGTTTTTTGATTCACTAATAAAAGCATCAATGGCCATGTCGTGTGCTTCTTTTGGGGTTTCTTCGATGATTTGGCAGTCAAAGCCAACGCCAATCAATTGTGGACATTGTTGAGGTGAGCAAGCGGCCAGTGTGGTGTCATAATAGCCCCCACCTTGGCCCAGTCGGTAGCCGTGTGCATCAATACCCAATAATGGCATAATCAAAACATCCAATTCAGGCAGTGTATGCAATGTGCCTTGGTATTGGGCAATGCCATGTTGGCTGGTGTCAATCATGCTATTGCTAGGATAGGGGGTGAAGTGTAACAGGCGCTCGCCTTCATGGATAAATGGTGCAAATAAGCGGTGTTTTTTATTGATGGCTTGTTGAATAAAAAACGACAAATCAAGTTCGGAGCCATAGGCGAGGTAAATACCAATCTTTTGGGGAGCCTTTGTTAGTTTATTTAATAAGGCATTGGCAACTTTTTTTTCCGCTTCTTGTCGATAAGTGGCGCTTAGATTTTTTCGTGCTGTGCGAATTTGTTGGCGATAGTATTGTTTTGCTTGCATGGCATTCTCCTATGGTTCTTGCTGTTCTTATGGTGGTAGTGTACAAACTTTCAGTAATTTCGTGAATGGATAGGTGGTTGGAGAATGCATATTATATGGATTGGCTATTTGTTTGTGGTGGTGTTGTTTAGCGCAGCTCAACCCAGTATTGCACGCATTGTTTTTTGTTTGTTGTTTTTGGCAGTCATACCAACTATTTTTATGGCTTGGGTGTTGCGTGTTAAGCGACGCAATCGGGTGAGTAAATGGCAGGCGATTGTGGCTGAACGAGAAAAAAAGACACAGCAAGACGCTGTGGGTGAATAAATTCTTGCTCATCTGATTGAGAACCGTTAAAATACTGCGGCTTTGCTATTTAATTACTAGCAAAATACTGCCAACGCTCGCAACCTATGTCAAAGGGTGCTTATTTGAACAAAAATAAGTTCTACACATGAGGTTGTTAGGCTTTAACCCTTTAAGGAAAAAATATGTCACAAGTTACTATGCGTCAAATGCTAGAAGCAGGCGTTCACTTCGGTCACCAAACTCGTTACTGGAACCCAAAAATGGCTGAGTACATTTTTGGTGCACGCAACAAAATCCATATCATTAACTTGGAAAAAACATTGCCATTGTTTACAGAAGCGCAAGACGTTGTTCGTCGCTTGTCTGCAAACAAAGGTTCAGTAATGTTTGTTGGTACTAAACGCCAAGCTCGCGACATCGTTCGTGAAGAAGCTACTCGCGCTGGCGCTCCTTACGTTGATTACCGCTGGTTAGGTGGTATGTTGACTAACTACAAAACAGTTAAGCAATCAATCAAACGTTTGGAAGACAAATCAGCTGCTTTGGAAAATGCTGCTGAAAGTGGTTTCAACAAGAAAGAAATCCTAGACATGCAACGTGAAGTTGAAAAACTAGAACGTTCACTAGGTGGTATCAAAGACATGAAAGGTCTACCTGATGCAATTTTCGTTATCGACACTGGCTACCAAAAAGGTACTATCGTTGAAGCGCAAAAATTGGGTATCCCTGTCATTGCTGTTGTTGATACTAACAATAGCCCAGAAGGCGTTAAATATGTAATCCCAGGTAACGATGACTCTGCTAAAGCAATTCGTCTATACGCTCGTGGTATTGCTGACGCAATCTTGGAAGGCAAAGCACAATCTTTGCAAGAAGTTGCCCAAGCTGCACAAGAAGCTGCTCAATAATTTTTTAGAGCGCTATCGATTAAAAGGGGCGTAGGCCCCTTTTTTCAAACCGTTAAAAATTCCCATCTAATCGTGGGGGTTTTATTCAGAATTTTAAGGAGTCAAAAATGGCTGAAATTACCGCAAAAATGGTTGCTGAGCTTCGTGCTGCAACAAGCATGGGTATGATGGAATGCAAAAAAGCTTTGGTTGAAGCTGAAGGCAATATGGAAAAAGCAGAAGAAATTTTGCGCATTAAATCTGGCGCTAAAGCCAGCAAAGTAGCTGGTCGTACTGCTGCTGAAGGCGTGATTGTTACTGCTATTCAAGGCAATGTTGGTGCTTTGGTTGAAGTAAACTGCGAAACAGACTTTGTTGCTAAAGATGCTAGTTTCTTGGCTTTTGCTCAAGCTTGTGCTGATGCTGTTGCTTCTGCTAACCCAGCTTCTTTAGAAGAATTGGCTGAAGTAAAAACTGCTTCTGGTGAAACGCTAGAAGAAATTCGTAAAGCCATCGTTGCTAAATTGGGCGAAAACATTTCTGCTCGTCGTTTCGATCGTTTCGAAACCGCTGGTAAATTAACTGCTTACTTGCACGGTTCTAAAATTGGTGTGTTGGTTGAATACACTGGTGAAGACGAAACACCTGTTCGCCAAGTGGCGATGCACGTTGCGGCTTCTCGTCCACAATGTTTGTCTGCTGATCAAGTGGATCCTGCATTGGTTGAAAAAGAACGTCACATTTACACTGAGCAAGCTAACCAATCTGGTAAACCTGCTGAAATCGTTGCCAAAATGGTTGATGGCCGTGTGAAAAAATACTTGGCTGAAGTTACTTTGCTAGGTCAAGCATTTGTAATGAACCCAGATTTGACTGTTGAAGCTTTCTTGAAGCAAAACGGTGCGCAAATTACTCGTTTCAATGCATTCCACGTTGGTGAAGGTATTGAGAAAAAAGTGGTTGATTACGCTGCTGAAGTGGCTGCTGCTGCTAAAGTTTAAGCGAAACCATTATGAAAACACTCTGATTCAAGAAGAATCAGGGTGTTTTTTTTAAGCCCAAAAAAGAAATAGTCCAAAAAGTATTTGGTAACTGGCTCGAAACTATTTAAAATACAGGCAGTTGAATGCTTGCGCTGGTTTTGAGTCCATTATTGAATGTATACCCTATCAGGAAGAAGGTAATTTATGTCTAGCACCACACATCAATATAAACGCATTTTATTAAAATTGTCTGGCGAAGCGCTCATGGGACAAGATGCGTTTGGTATTAATCAAGAAACCATTAAAAAAATTGTAAGCGAAGTGAAAGAAGTGGTTGAAGTGGGTGTTCAAGTGGCTATCGTCATCGGTGGTGGTAATATCTTCCGCGGAGTGGCTCAATCTGCCAAAGGCATGGACCGTGCAACAGCGGATTATATGGGCATGATGGCAACAGTGATGAACTCATTAGCACTTAAAGATGCTTTGGAAAGCGTTGGTGTGACTGCTCGTGTACAATCTGCGCTAAGTATGCAGCAAATTGCAGAAACCTATGCGCGAGAAAAAGCCATTCAATACTTAGAAGAAGGTAAAGTAGTTGTTTTTGCAGCAGGTACTGGTAATCCATTCTTCACAACAGATACTGCAGCAGCTTTGCGTGGTGCTGAAATGAATTGTGATATCATGCTTAAAGCCACCAATGTAGATGGCGTGTATAATGATGATCCTAAGAAAAACCCAGATGCAGTGCGCTATCAAACCGTTACCTTTGATGAAGCAATCAATAAAAACTTAAAAGTAATGGATGCGACTGCATTTGCCCTTTGCCGTGAACAAAAATTGAATATTAAAGTATTTGGCATTTTCAATGAAGGTGCATTAAAACGTGTGGTAATGGGTGAAGATGAAGGCACATTGGTACATTGCTAAGCTGCCACTGCTCAGATTAAAGGACTAATATGATTAGCGACATTCAAAAAACAGTTGAAGAAAAAATGCAAAAGTCTCTTGAGGCTTTGAAAAATAACTTGTCAAAAGTGCGTACAGGTCGTGCACACACAGGTTTGTTGGACCAAGTTAATGTGGACTATTATGGTAATCCTACGCCAGTGTCACAAGTGGCTAACGTAACCTTGATTGATTCACGCACCATCGGTGTTAAACCATATGAAAGTCACATGGCAGGTCCTTTGGAAAAAGCCATTCGTGACTCTAATTTGGGCTTAAACCCTGCGGCCATGGGTGATTTGATTCGTGTGCCAATGCCAATGTTGACAGAAGAGCGCCGTAAAGATTTGATTAAAATCGTTCGAGCGGAAGCTGAAGAAGGCCGAGTGGCGATTCGCAATATTCGCCGCGATGCCAATAATGACTTCAAACGTTTATTAAAAGACAAAGAAGTGTCTGAAGATGATGCACGACGTGCAGAAGATTATGTACAAAAAGTAACAGACAAGTTCATTGCATTGGCTGACGAAGCGTTAAGTGCTAAAGAAGCCGATTTGCTAGAAATTTAATACCTTTTTATAAGGGATATGTCTTTGAAGAGCAGCACACAAACAGTACTGCCCAAAACCGATGTGCCCAAACACATTGCCATCATCATGGATGGCAATGGTCGTTGGGCCAAAAAGCGGTTTTTGCCGCGGGTCATGGGTCATAAAAAAGGTTTGGATGCTTTAGAACAAGCAGTTAAATACTGTAGCCAACATGGTGTACAGTATTTAACTGTTTTTGCATTTTCGACCGAAAACTGGCGCCGTCCTGCTGATGAAGTGGGCTTTTTGATGAATTTATTTTTGAGTTCATTGCAGAAAAAAGTTTTGCGCTTACACGACAATAATTTGCGCTTACAAGTGATTGGTGCCAAAGAACGCTTTGCTTCAGAAATCATTGAAGGCATTGCCAAAGCTGAGGCTTTAACGGCCAATAATACTGGCATGACCTTAACCATTGCGGTGGATTATGGTGGTCGTTGGGATGTATTGCAAGCTGCAAATCAAGCTATTTCAGCTGGCGTTACTGAACTAACGGAAGACATTCTTCGCCCGTATCTGTGTATGGGTGATGCACCGGAGCCAGATTTATTCATTCGCACTGGCGGCGAAAAACGCATTAGTAATTTTATGCTGTGGCAAATGGCCTATGCAGAATTGTACTTTACCGACAAATTGTGGCCAGATTTTGATGATCAAGCATTCACAGAAGCATTGGCATCTTTTCAAGGAAGGGAGCGTCGCTTTGGGCGAACCTCTGAGCAACTTCCTATAGACGAACAGCGGAATTAATATGTTAAAGCAAAGAATCATAACAGCCCTTTGGTTGCTGCCTTTGATGATTGGTATGTTGTTTTGGGCACCAAATGGCATATGGGCTATGTTTGGTGGTGTCATCACCTTATTGGCTTTGTGGGAATTATCACGAATTGGTCAATTGAATGAGCAGTGCAAATGGGCTTATTTGGCATTGAGTACAGTTTTGCTCGCATGCTTGTATGGCTTGGATTGGGTGTTGGCACCCATTGCACAGATCATGGTATTGGGCTTTTGGCTTTTGATTGTCCCAATATGGCTTAAAACCCGTAAAGCCCTAAAGGGTGCATTACCTGTAATGCTACTGGGTTGGATGTTAATGGTGCCATTTTGGTTGGCATTTGTGCAGTTGCGTCCACACGGCGAAGATGCCGCTTGGTGGTTGTTGTCACTAATGGCTTTGGTGTGGATTGCTGACGTGGGTGCATATACATTTGGCCGATTATATGGCAAACGCAAATTGGCACCTGCCATTAGCCCAGGCAAGAGTTGGGAAGGGGCTATTGGTGGTTTGGTTTGTGTTTTGATTTATACCACTATCTTGTCTATGATGGATCATGCTTTGTGGTCTGGTAGTGGCTGGTTTGGTAATGTTATTTTGGCCAGTATTTTGACTGCAGTGAGTATTCAAGGTGATTTATTTGAAAGTCTTTTGAAACGTACTGCAGGAATCAAAGACAGTAGTCAGTTGTTACCTGGTCACGGCGGCGTGTTTGATCGCATTGATTCGTTAATTGCGGTTCTCAGTGTTTTTGCAGCAATGTCTGCGTTGGCAAGTTAAGAAAATGAAACAAGTACTCACCATTTTAGGTTCAACAGGCAGTATCGGTACATCAACATTGGATGTTGTGGCAAGACACCCTGATTTATTTGAAGTGTTTGCCTTAACAGGGGCGACACAATTGCCATTATTGGCTAAGCAATGTGTGGTATTTCAACCCCAGTATGCTGTGGTATTGGATGAAGACAGCGCCAAAAAATTGCAAGATTTACTAGACGCTGCGAGTTGTAAAACCCAAGTATTGTTTGGGCAAGATGCCTTGTGCAACGTAGCCAGTTGCCAAGAAGTCACCACTGTTATGGCAGCGATTGTGGGTGCAGCGGGTTTGCTGCCGACTTTTGCGGCTGCAACGGCTGCTAAGACGATTTTGCTAGCCAATAAAGAAGTTTTGGTTATGGCAGGTGAATTATTTATGCAGCAAGTACAAAAATGTCATGCTAGAATACTGCCTGTTGATAGTGAGCACAATGCGATTTTTCAAGTATTACCCAGTGATTATCAAGGCAATTTAGATGATAAAGGCATTGAGTCAATTATTCTGACGGCATCCGGTGGCCCATTTTTGTATACTGATATGGCAACATTTGCCGGTATCACACCTGCCATGGCAGTGAAGCACCCCAATTGGTCGATGGGACAAAAGATTTCTGTTGATTCTGCGACCATGATGAATAAAGGACTAGAGGTGATTGAGGCGCGTTGGTTGTTTAATGCCCCCGCATCTCGCATTGAAGTGGTGGTGCATCCACAAAGTGTGATTCATAGCATGGTTCGTTATCAAGATGGTTCTGTATTGGCGCAATTGGGCAATCCTGATATGCGCACACCGATTGCGTATTGTTTGGGTTTGCCAAATAGAATTGACTCAGGTGTTGCGCCTTTGGATTTTAAAACCTTGGGTGCATTAAGTTTTGAGGAAGCGTGTACAAAACGTTTCCCTTGTTTGGGTTTGGCATTCGAAGCTTTAAAAACAGAAGGCGATGCCACATGCGTTTTAAATGCAGCCAATGAAGCGGCTGTGGCTGCTTTCTTGCAACACGAAATTAAGTACACTGACATTGCCCGAGTGGTGGGTGGGTGTTTAGAGCAAGCAAACATGGCATTAAGCACCAATATTGGTGGCTTGATGGAAAAAGACAGTTGGGCGAGAGCGAAAGCACGGGAATTGATTGATACATTGCATTGAATTTTTTTGATTGTTGGCAATGCTAATAAGGGTAACCATGATTCGTCTTTTTGGGTATTTTACCCTCTTGTTTATTCTACCAATTGGTTATGGAAAAACTGTTTGTGCCGGCAATGTATCGGCGCTGGATCAAAAAACGAACAGCCAGAAGTACGATGATTTAGAAATCAAGCTAGCTGATATTAGAAACAATTTTAAGCGGATTAATTCGACTACTCGTT
>JASLDB010000077.1 GCA_030151665.1 Neisseriaceae bacterium | reverse complement strand
ATCAAAAACAACAAGGACTTCAATGAACAAAGTCACCACGCTAAGTCTATACACTGGCTTGCTACTTGCACTAACACCCTTAGCCATGGCACAAGTGGACAACGCTCAAACCAATACCATACAAACAGATAATCGCCCAGAAGTACAATATGCCAAAGCGACCTATTTATTGATGCAAAGCGATAAGGCGACAGCACGTGCTTTATTAGAAGCCAGTGCAGCAGCCAATTATGCGCCAGCTCAAACCGCTTTAGCGTACATATTTTATCATGGCGATGGTGTTGCCAAGGATTATGGCAAAGCACGAGAATGGTTAGAAAAAGCAGTGGCACAAAATGAAGCCGATGCACAGTTCTTATTGGGCGGCATGTATTTCATGGGTGAAGGGGTCACCAAGAACATCGAAGAAGCACAACGATTATTTTCACTATCTGCTGCCAATGGCAATGAGATGGCCATTGATATTTTGGGAAAAATTGGCAAATAATCGCAACATATCACCTAGCATGACCCAAATACCCATAAAAAAAGCTGCTTAAACCAAGCAGCTTTTTAAACATCAACAGGTTTTAACCCACTTTCATGCCCGGTGTGGCACCAGAATCCACATCCAACAAGAATAATTTTCCTTCGCCTACCGCTGATGTAATCATGCCTTCAGACATACCAAACTTCGCCATTTTGCGCGGTGCAAAGTTAGCAACACAAATCACCATGCGACCAATCAATTTTTCAGGTTCTGGGTAGCTAGCAGCAATGCCTGAGAAAATAGTACGCTCTTCAAAACCCACGTCCAATTGGAATTTCAATAATTTGCTACTGCCTTCTACTTTTTCGCAGTTCAAGACTTTGGCAACACGCAAATCCACTTTCATAAAGTCGTCAAAGCTGCATGTTTCTGCCACAGGTTCGAAATTGGCCATTTTACTGGCTTTCTCTTCAGCGGCTTTGGCAGCTGCAATGCTTTCTTTGTTTTTTTCAATCAGTTCATCCACTTTAGCAGGTTCAATGCGTTGCATAATGTGCTCGTATTTGTTAATGCCATGTGCACCCAAATCTTGTTTGGCATCTGCCCATGTTAATGCATCAATATTCAAAAATGCTTCCACTTTTTCAGCCACCAATGGCAATACTGGTGCCAAGTACACGCTCAATACTTTAAACGCATTGATTAATTCGCTACACACTTCATGTAAGCGGGTTTCTTGTCCTTCTTGTTTGGCCAACTCCCAAGGCTTGTTGGCATCCACATATTCATTCACCTCATCAGCCAATGCCATGATGTCACGCAATGCTTTACCATACTCACGATCTTCAAAACTTTGAGCAATGGCTTCGCTCTCACCTTGCAATTTTTGCAACAATGCACTTGATGTCACAGTCAACAATTGCCCATCAAATCGCTTGTGAATAAAGCCAGCAGCACGGGCAGCAATGTTCACATATTTACCGACCAAGTCACTATTCACACGGCTAATGAAGTCTTGTAAGTTCAAGTCAATGTCTTCAATGCGGTTATTTAATTTGGCTGCAATATAGTAACGCATCCACTCTGGATTCAAACCCACATCCAAGTAAGAACGGGCAGTAATAAACGTACCACGAGATTTTGACATTTTTTGACCATCAACCGTCAAGAAACCATGGGCAAATACTGATGTTGGGGCACGCAAACCAGCAAAATGCAAAGTAGCAGGCCAGAATAAAGCATGGAAATACAAAATGTCTTTGCCCACAAAGTGGTACATTTCTGTTTGGCTATCGGCTTTGAAATATTCATCAAAATCCATGCCCAATTTATCGCATAAATTTTTAAATGAAGCCATGTAGCCAATCGGTGCATCCAACCAAACATAGAAATATTTGCCTGTTGTACCCGGAATTTCAAAACCAAAATAAGGGGCATCGCGCGAAATATCCCAATCTTGCAAACCGCCTTCAATCCACTCTTTCATTTTATTGCGTGCTTGGCTTTGCAAATGCTCTTGTGTTTTGCCATTGGCCAAAGTGGTGTTGCCATTGACCCAAGCTTCTAAGTAATCAGCGCATTCACCCAAACGGAAGAAAAAGTGTTCACTTTCTTTCATCACCGGTGTTGCACCCGACACAGCAGAGAAGGGATTAATCAATTCGGTTGGACTGTAAGTGGCACCACACACTTCGCAGTTATCACCATACTGATCTTGCGCGTGGCATTTGGGGCATTCGCCTTTGACAAAGCGGTCGGGCAAGAACATTTCTTTTTCAGGGTCAAATAACTGATTAATCACACGTGAAGTGATTTTGTCATTGGCTTTTAACTGGGTGTAAATCGCTTGTGAAAACTGTAAATTTTCTGGTGAGTGGGTAGTATAGTAATTGTCATAACCAATATTAAAACCAGCAAAGTCTGCCATGTGTTCATCACGAACCGCTTTAATCATGTCCTCAGGGCTAATCCCTTTTTTTTGTGCTGCCAACATCACTGGCGTGCCGTGGGTGTCATCCGCACACACATAATGACATTCATGACCACGCATTTTTTGAAAGCGCACCCAAATATCTGTCTGGATATGTTCAACCATGTGACCCAAATGAATACTGCCATTGGCATAAGGTAGGGCACTGGTTACTAAAATTTTACGTTGCTCAGTCATGTGGTTCCAACTTTCAATAATCAACTAATATTTAAATCTTGGGGCTTTGCTCAATATTTTACTGCGGCAAAGCCTCTGTTTTCCATAATAAAAAGCGCTCAGAAGAGCGCTTTTTCAGGCAGCTTGCTTATTTTTTTGCCAGCTCTTGTGCAATCAATTCGTGTAAATCTTCCCACTTGGGTTCCCCCAAATAAGCTTTAACGATATTGCCTTTTTTATCAATAATAAACGTGTTAGGCGCTAAGGTAACACCGTATTTTGTCGAAACAGCATTGTCTTTGTCATACATCACCGTGAATGGCAAATTGTATTGTTCCACATAATTACGCACTTCAGCTTCTGTATTGTAATTCATGGAAATGGCAAAGGTCTGAAAATCAGTTTTGGCAAATTTCTTTTGAGTATCAATAAGTTTTGGCATTTCAACTACACAGCCTGGACATGATGGATACCAAAAATTAATCAACGTGACTTTGCCTTGTAAATTGGCTTCGGTCACGTTTGCACCATCTAAATCCACCAAACTAAAAGGATGAGCAGCCACATCTTTTTGTGAATCATAAATCAAAGCAGCCACTGCGGTGATCACCACCATTAAAATAACTGCGACCAATCCTTTTTTCATGCCTGACCTTCTTCTACCAATTTTGCCAATGCAATAGCCAATGGCCCTTCCAACGTAACCGCTTTATTTTGCTTAGGATCTACCACCACAAAAGTGATGTCTGCATCGGCAACCACTTTGTCAGTGCCTTTTAAATAAATCACCTGCTTGATGGCAGCACTGCGTTGACCGATGCTTTCAAAACTGGTTTGAATCTGCAATTCATCATTCATCAATGCGCCACGGCGATAGTTAATATTGATGTTCACCACCGCCAAGCCCATGCCCGAAGTCATGAAAACCTCCATGAGATTGGCATCATCAAAAAACTGCCAACGGGCTTCTTCTAAAAATTCCAAATACCGTGCATTGTTGACATGTTGGTATAAATCCAAATGGTAACCACGCACCTTAATAAAGGTTGAATGTGCCATATTGATTAATCCAAGTGGATGACTTCAAATGCTTCTCGTGCCAACTCATCACGGCTTAAATCCGTCACGATGGTGGATAAGCGAATATCAAACCATTCATAAAAAATCTCTGGCACCAAATCAGGCCATGCGTCACGGTCTTCACACCAATCCGCCAATTCAGCACTGAATAGTTCTTCTAGGCGACCGTCAATTTCGTTCCAAACATCATCCAGCACTTCGCAAGGTGATGTTAAGTAAGCATTGGCATCCAGTTGCAAGTCTTCCAAAATCACATCACCCAAATCAATATCAGGCAAGTCATTTAACCACATCCAAAATGGTTCTTGAGGAATCAACATAAAAACACTGCGATTTACTTCATACATACTCAACACTCCTTTTCCAAGCGCTTTATTTTGGTGAGCAATACTGCTTATTGCATCATAACAAATAACGAGCCGTCCTTCAGCAGTTTAATGCACTGGCACAGACCAAATATGGCTTGTTTGATTCAAAGCCACCACATCAATGGATACACTGTCGGTTTGGTACAAAGATTCTACTGGTTTTACCGTTTCAGAAACCACGATTGGCTCAACCACAGTCACATCACTGGCATTGCCATCCAATGCACTACTGTCTTCTACTGCTGCTGCATTGTCGCCATTATCGCTGTTGTTATCTTGAACATTTTCACTGCCACTGTCCATGTTCACAAGCTCATCAATGTCCAAATCGGCTTCAGTGGGAATATCCAAGCCAATTTTTTTCACCCTAATGCTCATGTAACCATCACGCACATAAGCATATTTATCCATGGCTGCCATTTCCAAACTATCGGTTAAATCCAACACCGACTCACGGGTATCAATACCCAATAAAATCGGCATGGTATAGCGATAACCACGGTCATGAATAAACATTTTATCAATCGGGAATGCCACCACAATCGTGGTGCCCAAACCATCTCGAACCGTTGAAGGCCCCAATAATGGCATCACAAAATAGTGACTGTTTTTCCAGCCCCAAGAGGCAAACGTATCGCCTAGGCTATTTTTGTTATTGGGAATTTGTGCCGCACCCGCAATATCAATTAAACCACCCAAACCAAACGTGGTATTCAAACCCACCCGCACCAAGTCTTCACTGGCTCGTTTCACATCCAAACGCAAAACATTGCTACCAAAACTCACCACATCGCGCAAGTTATTGAAAAAATTGCGAGCACCTGTTCGAATTGGACGTGGCACAACTTTTCGATAACCACGTGCCACAGGTGTCACAATATTGGTGTCCAATGTGTCATTGACATTAAACATCCAGCGGTTGTATTTTTCGTATGGGTCGTAATTCAATACATTGCGAGGCGCAACCAAATCACCACCACCCAATACCACATTATTCTTGGTGGTCAGAACCTCACTAATTAAAGCAGGGTCTTCATCTTGAATCGGCTCAATTTCGACCTCATCAGCCCACGTATAACCCGCTATTAACGCCATCATACAGGCCATGTATATTTTTTTTCTCATGATGCCGTTATCCATTCATTCAATTCATATAAATCAATCAATGCCAATACCGCACTGGGCAAACCGCTAAAGCGTATTTGTTGTCCTTGTGTGTCTCTCAAGGCCGTAATCAACAACGATACACAAGCAGAATCGGCTTTTGTTACACCCGATAAATCAACCTCAGTGATGTTTTGGTTTTTCAAAGCATTTTGCAACGCTTTGAAATCAGCACCACTGACTTGGCTCATCGTTATGTCCCCAGACAAAAGCAAGTGATGGTCTTGGCATTGAATTTGCATCATGATTATTTACTACCGTTTTTGGTTTTCAATTCTTTAATTAAACCATCCATACCACTTGTACGAATGGTTGCACCAAATTGATTGCGATAAACCGTTACCAAACTGGCACCTTCAACAGATACGTTGTACACACGGTATTTGTTACCACTTGGGTACATGACATAGTCCATGTTCACAGGTTTGCCATTGCCGGTACTCACTTCGGTTTTAACCGTCACATCACGGCCATTACTTGCCACAACTGCTTGGTCTTTCACCACCACTTTGGCATTTTTAAAACGCAACATGGTGCCAGAATAAGTGCGAATTAACAGTGTTTGAAATTCTTTGGTCATCGCTGTTTTTTGAGCTGGTGTGGCAGTTCGCCATGGATTACCAACTGCCAATGCCGTCATGCGTTCAAAATCAAAATACGGGATGGCATAGCGTTCTGCCTCAGCACGAACCGCAGCACTGTTACCACCAGTGTCTTTTTTCAAGATACTTAATACTTGCGTGGCATTTTGATTCACTTGTTTTACTGCATCTTGTGGTGCAGCAAATGCCATACCAATGCTCATGATAGCAATACTTAATGCGCTGGCTATTGATACTTTTTTCATTATTCTGTGTCCTTAATTAATATTCTAAATCTGTGTTCTTAATGACTTTCGCCACTGTTCTTCTCAGCAAAGCCAGTCATGAATTTGCCAATGAGTTGCTCCAAGACCAAAGCAGAGCTTGTCACGGTGATGACACCACCATTTTTCAACATCTCTTCATCACCACCTTGTTGCAAGCCAATGTATTGTTCACCCAATAAGCCTGATGTCAGAATCTCTGCTGATACATCTTCACTAAATTGGTATTGTCCATCCATTTGCAAGGTCACCTTGGCTTCATATGTTTTGGGATCAAGGCGAATATCCGATACTCGACCCACCAATACACCAGCTGCTTTCACAGGGGCCTTGGCCTTTAAACCGCCAATATCACTAAACGAAGCACTCAAGGTATAACCACTTTTCGGTGAGCTTTGTATGCTACCTGCTGCTACGTTAAAAGCTAAAAACACCAATGCGGCGATGCCGATTAGCACAAAAAATCCAACCCACAATTCTAATACGCGCTGTTTCATGGTTTTACTCGGTAAACATAAATGCAGTTAAAATAAAGTCCAAAGCCAAAATCACCAAGGCACTGGCCACCACTGTTTTTGTGGTAGCGCGCAAAATACCCTCTGGTGTTGCTTTGCATGAAAATCCTTGGTGCACGGCAATTAAGGTTACTGCCACGCCAAATACAATCGATTTAATCACACCATTTAAAACATCATAGTGCCAGTTAATATTGCTTTGCATTTGTGACCAGAAAATTCCACCATCCAAACCCAAATGCCAAACACCAATTGCATAAGCACCAAAAATGCCACACATGCTAAAAATAGCCGCCAACAATGGCATGGATAAAATCCCAGCCCAAAACCGAGGCGCAACGACTCGGGCAATGGGGTTAATTGCCATCACATTCATGGCATCCAATTGTTCTGTGGTTTTCATCAAGCCAATTTCACTGGTCATGGCACCACCAGCACTACTGGCAAACAAAATAGCCGCTAAAACAGGGCCCAATTCCCGTAACAAACCTGCTGCGACCATAAAGCCCAATGCATCAGCTGCTTTAAATTTCACCAACTGGGTGTAACCTTGTAGACCCAAAACCATGCCCACAAATAAACCCGATACCGCAATAATCACAATTGACAGTACACCTGAGAAATACATTTGGCGAATGGTCAAACGGGGTCGAGTCAAAGCCGTACCTGAATGGCGCAAAATGCCAAACAAAAAAATTGTCAACGCACCTAATAAGGCCAAGAAAGCCAACGCTTTCGCACCCAAATTTTGTACAAATTTCATCGCGTCCCTGCCATTAAATCTGCTTGCAAGCTGGTTTTTACTGGATAACGGTATTCAACTGGACCAACAGGTGCACCTTGCACAAATTGGTTCACCCAAGGTGAGTCCAATTGTGCCATTTCACTTGGACTGCCGGTATACAATACCTCACCATGCGCCAAGAAAATAACTTGGTCCACAATTTCCAAAGAACGCTGTATATCATGGGTCACCATTAAACTCGTGGCACCCAAAGCTTTATTCACGCGTGAAATCAGATGGGCAATGACGCCCAAAGAAATCGGATCCAAACCCGTAAAAGGCTCGTCATACATCATTAAGCTAGGGTCTAGCGCAATGGTTCGAGCCAAAGCCACACGGCGTGACATGCCACCAGATAACTCTGCTGGCATCAAGTGTTCAATCCCACGTAAACCCACAGCATTGAGCTTCAAAGTGACCAAATCACGAATCATGCTCTCTGGCAACTGAGTGTGTTCACGCATGGGGAAGGCAATATTTTCATAAACCGACAAATCGGTAAACAAAGCACCAAACTGAAACAACACCCCCATACGGCGGCGGTGCTGATACATTTCTTCGCTGCTAAAATCTGCCAAATTTTTACCATGAATCAGAATCTGGCCACTGGTCGGCTCTAGTTGTCCTGTAATCAAACGCAATAGCGTTGTTTTACCACAGCCAGAACCACCCATAATGGCAGCAAAATGACCATTTTGAATTTGAAAGTTAATGTCTTTCAATAATGGCCGATTCTCATCATAAGCAAAATTGACATGCTTAAACTCTACAAATGGCATGCTTTACTCAATAAAGATGGAATATACAATCAATCGTGTATGTTAATAGAAAAGCCTGGTTAAGAGCAACTTTCAAGCCATTGAAATAATTAATGACTTGCTGGTAATAATTGCACAGCCTCATGAATCGCTGTCATTAAACTCCCAGCATTTGCTTGACCTGTCCCGGCCAAATCCAGCGCCGTACCATGATCTACCGAGGTGCGAATAAAGGGTAAACCCAAGGTAATATTCACCCCCTGACCAAAACTAGCATATTTTAAAACAGGCAAACCTTGGTCGTGGTACATGGCCAACACAGCATCAGCATCTTTGAGCATAAATGGCTGGAATAAAGTATCGGCAGGATAAGGCCCCCGTACATCCCAACCTTTGGCTTGGCAAGCGGCCAAAACAGGCTCAATAACATCGATCTCTTCGTGCCCCATGTGCCCACCTTCGCCAGCATGAGGATTTAAACCAGCCACCAAAATTCGGGGGTTTGGCAACTTAAATTTCACTTGCAAATCATGGTGCAAAATCGCCAAAATTTGCTGTAACAATAGCGGTGTAATGCTGCTAGCCACTTGTGATAGCGGTAAATGTGTCGTTACCAATGCCACACGCAAACCACCACCTGCCAACATCATCACTACTTTTTCAGTTTGACTTTTATCTGCCAAATACTCGGTATGGCCACTGAATGCGACACCCGCATCATTGATAATGCCTTTGTGCACAGGCGCCGTTACCATGGCCGAAAAATGCCCTTGCAAAATACCTTCATATGCGACATCCAATAATTGCAGCACATAAGCACTATTGCGTGCATCCAACTGTCCTGCAATGACAGGTACGGCAACAGGCACATGCCAAACCAGTAACTCCCCTACTTGAGCGGTGTCACCAAACTGATAAGGCTTCAATACAACAGCCAAACCCAAGGCATGAATACGTGCTTGCAACACATCCATGTCGCCCAAAACCACCACAGCACATGGCTGGGGGCTTAAGGCGATATGCAAACAAATATCAGGGCCAATTCCAGCCGGCTCACCTGATGTTACTGCAATGACGTCAGCCATGATTACATGCGTACCTCAATGTGTGCATCTTTACGCAATTGCATCATCATTTCTTGGTAAATTTGGCCTGCACGTTGATTAATAATCATTTGTTTGGCTTGCTGACGCAAAGCTTCTTCTTTCGCTTCGACTTGGCGTTTACCATCAACTTTAACAAGGTGATAACCAAATACGGTACGAACAGGTTGTGGACTCACAATGCCCACAGGCTGCGACATCATGGCTTTATCAAATTCAGGTACCATTACACCTGCTGGCACCCAACCCAAAGAACCACCATTGGCTGCACTGCCTGGGTCTTGTGAATAAGTACGAGCCAAACTATCAAATGCCTCGCCTGCTTTTAAACGTGCTTGCAACTCAGCAATTTTTTTACGTGCCAAAGGCTCTGGTGTACTTTGGTCAATGGCAATCAAAATATGACGAGTATCATATTGTTCCATTTTGGTATTCATGCCCTCTGGCAATTTCACTTGGCCTGATGCCACCAATTGGTTAATTTCAGCGTCAGAAGCTTGGGCGCGACTTAATACTTCACGCTCAGATACTTTGTTCACCTTGATGCCATTGGCAATCTCACGACGAACCGCAGCAGGACTAAAGCCACTTTCTTTACCCACTTTTTGGTAAACCTGTGCAATCGTCAATTTATTGGCACTGCCAATTTGCGCCAATGATGCATCCACTTCTGCATCTGTTACGGTAATGCCATTGCGATCCGCCACAGTCAGCAACAAAGCTTTATCAATCAAATTTTGCATCACCTCTTGTTCAGTTGGTGCTTGCCCTTTTGGAGCACGAACCTTGGCTTGCTCATATTCCATTTTGAATTCGTTCAAGGTAATCACTTGGTTTTCCACCACAGCGGCCACGCGATCCACAAATTGAACAGGCGCAGCAACAGACAGATTTATGCTAACTGCCAAAGCACTAACGATTACTAGTTTTTTCAATGTCATTTCTTTTTAACCTCATTAATACTGCTGTATCCTGGAATGGCCTGTCGCAAAGTTGCAACAGGGTTATTGCCAATACCACTTAAATCTTTCAACGAAAGCTGGAAGAAAATCGCATTTTTGCGGCGATCTTTATCCACCACATAATTTTGCCCCACCAAACTAGCACCCCAGCAACCACAGTTACTTTGGTACTCAACACCTAACATTTGCTCAAGAGACTTGCTCTCAGTTAAAGAATAATTATAACGGGCAATGACATAATAATTATTTTTAATGGGCCATTGTACACCAGCATCTAGCTGATTGTTCTTACCAAATACACCATCATAAATTTCGTCGTTACGTCCCATCCGATAACGCAAGCTAACAGTTTTACCCGCCTCTGGCTGAAAACGCACGGCAGCACTGACAGCCTCTGTGGTTTTAAGATCTTGATTGTAGTGGAAATTGGTGTCAATTCGAACGTTTTTGGTAATATCGCCACCAGCAAAGGCGACAAAATCCGAACGACCACCACTTCGTTTGTTGACTTTACCATCCAAGCCCACTTCATCTTTTTCAATGTAGATGCGCTGACCAAAACCAGCACCAAAACGCTCTAAACCTGTATTTTTCTCAACAAACCGTGTCTTGATGGTGGCAGACATATTATTGGCTGCATTCACCCGATCTTGGCCAGAGAAACGATTGGTTCTAAACAACTGCTCAAAAGTAAAACTATTTTCCGCTGTGTCAAAATTAGGAATGTCACTTTGGTCTTTAGATGGAATATAAGTATAGAATAAACGTGGTTCTAGCGTTTGTATCATGGGCATACCACCCCATTGATAGTCTCGCTCAAAATACAAACCCGAATCCAAACTCAATACTGGCAACACACGGTCAATCGTTTTGCTGCCCTGCCCAGCAAAGGCATCTAAATGATAATAGCTGGCATGAACACCCACTTGTGGACGAATAAAGCCCCATTGATTATTAAAATCCCATTTAACACTGGGGTTGACCACAAAGCGGCTGCCTTCTTGTTTGGTGCTGTGCGCAAAATTGGTATATTGTGCAAAAAGATCCACTTTAGCAGCGCCATAGCGTTTAGCCCAACGACTCTCCACCCTTGGCATTAATTGATAAGGCACATCAAGTGTGCGCTCACTGTTTTGTAAGGTTTGGTATTTTTGCAAAGTCACATAAGTATTGAGTGGCGAGCCATTAATATCCACAGCATGGTTTAGCCACAATTGTCGATTTAAATTAGCGCCATCAGATACTTGAGACCGCGAGCCGAAGTCACGAACATAATTATCATCCGAAACTTGATTAAAATCCACACCAATACGAACACTGTTACCCAATTGCTGTTGATGTTGTATCGATGTTGAATAACGGTTATTTTCAGTACTCTTTCGATCATCTGGCAAATACTCACCCGCTACTTGAGTGCGAAACGTTTTGCCCAAATAACGTGCCTCACCACCCAACATGACACCACGACCCGTCATCACATGTGGGGTAAATGTCGCATCATAATTCGGTGCCAAGTTAAAATAATAAGGTGTTGCAATTTCAAAGCCATTTGAGCCTGTTTTGATGGTAGGTGTTAAAAAACCACTTTTTCGGTTGCCATCCAACGGAAAATCCATCCACGGGGTATACAAAATAGGTACGTCTTTAAATACCAAAGTTGCATTGCGTGCCACGCCAATATTGTTATTGTAATCGGCGTCAATCGAGCTTGAACGAATATACCAACTGGCATCACCTGGGCGACAAGTATTGAATTTAGCGGCGTTTAACTGGTAGCGATTTTTGCCTTTAATTTGCACTTCTTCGCCCACGCCTTGCAAACGACGACCATCCGGATTTTGGGTTTCAAAGCGACCGCGCTTGGCTGAGCCTTGCTGCGCACTAATCTGATAATGCAAATCCTCACCTGTCATGTGCACATTGCCCTGACTTAAAGTGAATTGTTTTTTCGAGGTGGCTTGGTCTTTTATTTGATCATAAACCACATCATCGGCATTGATTGTTTGGTCATTTCGTTCAATAATCACTTGCCCTGAAGCATGCACTTGATTTTGAATTTGACCATTAATGTCATCTGCTTCAACATAAGTGTTGTCCGCAGTGCGTTGTTTTAAGGCACTGGCTTTGGCTGGTGGGACAAATACCGCATTGGGTGAAATACAAACGGATTCATCGCTTGTTCCCAAGGACAAAGGCTCAGCCCATAAGCTACCTGATACACCAATGGCAACTAAGGCAGCACAAATGGGTTTTAAAGAAAATGTTCCAGACAAAATAAACACCTTTTCGTGACGTCGGCGATTTAACAATACTGCTTATTTTACTTGAAAAAAGACCATGCAACGACAACTTGAACTAAATAATTGGTTAAAAAACCAATACCCTAATGAATCTTTTGAATTGGTTTTTGCTGCGGCAGATGCTGATTTTCGTCGCTATTTTCGTGCTAACTTTGCCAATGGCAAAAGCATTATTGCCATGGATGCACCACCATCTCACATGTCAATTGAACCCTATTTAAAGGTTCAATCCATTTTTCAAGCCGTTAAAGTACCACAAATTTTGGCTTATGATATCGAAAATGGTTTCATGGCATTGGAAGATTTGGGCAACACGCCTTATTTAGCAGCATTACAACACGATGAGCGCCCAGAAGTGCACAAAATGCTGTTATTAGAAGCCATCGACACCTTGGTGAAATTACAACAATCCAGCCAAGCGGATGTTCTGCCTCCTTATGACGAAGCCGTATTATTGCGTGAATTGCAATTATTCCCTGATTGGTTTGCAGCAAAAGAACTGGGCAAGCCATTTACTTACCAGCAAAAAAAATACTGGCAAGCCACCATTGATGCTTTGCTACCTCGCATCACCAATCAAAGCCCTGTCTTTGTCCACCGTGATTTCATCGTTCGCAACTTAATGCTGATGCCCAATGAACCTGGTGTATTGGATTTTCAAGATGCACTATATGGCCCCATTAGCTACGACTTGGTTTCCTTGCTTCGTGATGCTTTTATTGGCTGGGATGAAGAATTCGTGTTGGACTTGGTGATTCGCTATTGGGAAAAAGCCCGAGCAGCCAAACTACCTGTTCCTGAACAATTTGATGATTTTTACCGAGATTTTGAATGGATGGGTGTACAACGCCACCTAAAAGTAGCGGGTATTTTTGCACGCCTGTATCACCGTGATGGCAAAGACAAATATCGCCCAGAAATTCCTCGTTTCTTGAACTACTTACGCAAAGTCTCACGTCGCTATGTAGAATTGGCACCACTTTATGCCTTACTACTGGAATTGGTTGGTGATGAAGAATTAGAAACTGGCTTCTCTTTCTAAACACAGAGACAATAAAAAAAACCTGCTCAATAATTTAGCAGGTTTTTTATTTTGCTTTTTAACGCAAACGTTGGTACTCACTTTGCAATGCTTGTAAATTAGCACGTCGTTCTTTCACATTGCGATCCAAGCGAGGAATAACGGTTTGCTTATTGGCTGATTTTGCAGCAGCCAGTGCTGCCTCATCTCGGGCCAATGCTGCTTTTTCTTGACCAATTTCTTTTTGCAAAACTTGTTTTTGCCTAGCCTCGCTACTAATTGGCGGCGGCGGTGCCTGATACTTGGGCACAGTCATTGTGTGCTTGGGTTGCTGCACAACTTTGGGCTGATTGCGTAATTGTATCGTCATCGGCACAATCGCGGCAGGTCGTCGCAACACCACATCATTGTCTATGCGCTGCGTGGGTACATACCAAATAGGGCCAATATAGTCATCCGCTTGGACACTTTGTGCCTGAGAAAACGAAATTGCTTCACAACCTGCCATCGGCCGACTGGTAAAAAAAGATTCCCCTTCGGCCATTTGGCATTGAAAGGTTGTGGCCGGTGCTTGCCCATGAGCGACCCATGAGTATGTTACACCCCATATTGCTAACCAATACTTCATTTTTTGCATGTTAAAGCTTCTCTTGCATCGCCTGATCTGCTGCTGCGGTAAACAATACATCGGTTGAAGAATTCAACGCTGTTTCAGCAGAATCTTGCAATACACCAATAATAAAACCAACACCGACAACTTGCATGGCCACATCATCGCCAATACCAAATAGGCTACACGCCAATGGAATCAACAACAAAGAACCGCCCGCCACACCCGATGCACCACAAGCACTAATGGTGGCTAAGACACTTAATAAAATTGCGGTCAAAAAATCCACTTGAATACCGGAAGTATACACCGCTGACAAGGTCAATACCGAAATCGTAATAGCAGCACCTGCCATGTTAATGGTCGCACCCAATGGAATCGAAACCGAATAGGTTTCTTCACGCACGCCCAATTTTTTACACAAAGCCAAGTTTACAGGGATATTGGCAGCAGAGGAGCGAGTAAAAAATGCCGTCATGCCACTTTCACGCAAACAAGTGAATACCAATGGGTATGGATTTTTTTTGGTTTGCCAGAATACCAAAATCGGATTCACCACCAACGCCACCACCAACATACAACCAATCAACACCACCAATAATTGGCTAAATTGTTTCAAAACATCAAAACCCGTTTCTGCAATGGTTGATGCCACCAAACCAAAAACGCCCAATGGTGCCAACCGAATCACCCAACGCACCACCTTAGAAACCGAATCAGCCAAGTCTTGAATCACGGCTTTGGTCGCTTGATTTGCTTGTCTTAAGGCAAAGCCAAATAATAATGCCCAAGTCAAAATACCAATGTAATTGCCTTTGGTAAATGCATTGATTGGATTATCTGCCATGTTCATCACCACAGTTAATAACACCTGCACCACATCTTTTGGGGGCGTGATATCCGCAGCGGCGGCTTTCAAAGGGATAACAGTAGGTGCAAGGAAACTGGCACCAACCGCTACCAAAGCCGCTAAAAAAGTACCCAATAAGTACAGCACTAAAATAGGTTTAATGGCCGTTTGTTGACCACTGGTGTTTTGGTGGTTGGCCACAGCCGCAATCACCAAGAAAAATACCAGAATGGGTGCAATGCCTTTTAAAAAACCAACAAATAAACTGCCAAAAATCGTCATGGCCATGCCCACATTGGGCAAGGTAAATCCGACCAACAAACCCAGTAGCAAACCCACGATGATTTGTTTAACCAAACTAACCCGATTTAAAAACGTGATTACAGTATTCATTTCACATCCTATTTTCTTTTATTGTATGATGACCCATATGACCCTAATTTTCTCTATATTGATGACGCTATATAAGAAAAACATTGTAAATTTGCTAACAAAAATGCCAATACACTGTAGGTATCTGTGTAAAACGAACCTTTTTATTAATTAATTGTCATTGTTGCTTAGCATTTTTCTTAGTAAAAATGCTAAAATGCTAAGCGTTTATCAAGCCTAGCGGCAATAATTTTATCAGGTTTTGCACCCATAATAATATTTAATGCGCCTGAATGACCTTAACCACCACGGCAAACCATGACCAAAAAGAACACATCAACATTTTTACTGGGTTTTTGCACCTTGGCCTTAATGGGTTGTAGCAGTGTAGATAAAATCAAAAGTGTGGTGGAAAATACACCCCCACCACCTAAACCCGCCTACCAAGTTGTTGTCGAAACCGATAATAGCGATGCCACCACTTTATTAAAAGAACACATTTCTTTAATTACCCAAAGCACCCTAGAGGGTTTAGACCAAGAACAAATCAAATTTTTGGTTGAAGATACCCCCAATCAAGTACAAACCATTGTTGAAACATTGGGCTATTTCAATAGCAAAACACAAATCACCCCCAATCCTGAAGGCTATACTGTCAAAGTGGCGTTAGGCCCTCGGACCAATGTCGAAGACGTTAGTGTTTTAATCTCAGGTCCAGTGACCAGTGATGAAAACTTACCCACTTACTATCGCAGTGCCATGGAAAGTTGGAACCTAACTGTTGCTGAACCATTTACCCAAGACAAATGGTCTTTTAGTAAAGCAGCAGCCATCAGTGGCTTGAAACGAGAAAAATACCCCTTGGCCAGAATTGCCAAAAGTGAAGCCACCATTGACCCTGAAAAAAACACAGCCAAAGTCACAGTCAATATGGACAGCAATCAACCCATTTACTTTGGCAAAATATCCGTAGATGGTAGCCAACGTTATCGCAATAAAATTGTTCGTGGTTTAGCCGATTTTCAATATGGTGACACTTATAACCTAGACAAACTGGTGGCTTATCAACAAGCATTAGAACAAGACAGCCATTACTCTGGTGCCATGGTACAAGCTGATTTTGCCAATATCGAAAACGACCATGTCCCAGTTAAAGTGTCGGTAACTGAAGTACAGCGGCAAAAATTAGATTTGGGTTTGCGTTACGACTCAGAAGATGGCATGGGTGTGCGTTTTGGCTACGATCATTACAATATCTTTAACCGAGGTGTGGTGGGCTCATCCATTATTGATGTGAATAAATACCAAAAAAACATTTCATTGGGTTTAAGCCAACCTCGCAATCGTTATGGTCATTATTTGACAGGCAGCATGGGTTATGACGAATCCACCTACCAAAAAGTTACCACATCGGCCATTAATTCTGGCTTATGGTATGTGCGTGATCGCAGTGGCATTGAATCACGCTTGGGCGTGGAATACGTGACCGAAAGCAGCAAAATTGATGGTGGTGCCGATTTAGGTCGCTCCAATGCTTTAATGTTAACGGCATCTTGGCGACGCAATAATATCCAATCCCAATTGCGACCTGAAAATGGTTATTTCTTGGAAGGCAAAGTGGGCACCACCTTGGGCAGTTTAATGTCCACCGCCTCGATGCAACGGGTCAAAGGCAGTGCAGCCTATTATTTCACCCCTGAAGTGAAAAAATACGGCACCTTGATTGTGCGTGGCGATTTGGGTTATGTGCGTGTATCAGATGATTTAGATGCCCCAACCTCACTACTCTTCCGTACAGGTGGTGGTAACACCGTGCGTGGTTATGAATACAATTCGATTGGTATGGATGGTGAGAATGGTGCGGTATTGGGTGGCAAAGCCATGGCAGTGATGAGCGCTGAATACCAAATCCCCATCAAAAAAGACTATGCACTAGCCGTTTTCCATGACCATGGTACGGTGGCAAATGATTTTAAAGACATAAAATGGCGCAGCAGTTCTGGTGTTGGTTTTCGCTGGTTTAGCCCATTTGCCCCCATTGCATTTGATATTGCCTACGCCCATGAACGCAAAAAAATTGGCTGGCAACTTAATTTAGGAACACGCTTCTAATGGTTGATGTTGTTATAAATCCCAAAGAGGATACCCAAGAAACCACTGCACCAATCCCCAAAAAGCCCAAATCAAAATGGCGTTGGCTCAAACGATTGCTGCTCACTATTTTGGTCTTGCTAATTGTGCTGATTGGCTTCATGTCATGGTTATTGGGTACACAATCTGGTCTGCATTTTTCAGTTTATCGTATCCCAACTTGGTTTGGTGTCAACATCAAAGCAGATGAGCTCAATGGCACCGTGATGAAAGGTTTTCACGCCCAAAAGCTCGATATCAAAATGGAAGGTTTGGACATCCAAAGCAGTCGCTTGGATTTTAACTGGCAAGCCAACGAATTGTGGCAGGGTAAGCTGCATGTCAACCGCTTGGCCATTGGCACAACACGCATTCAGACCTCACCCACGCCACCCAAACCCAAAAGCCCTCCACCCACACTGCCTGATAGTGTGAGCTTGCCATTTCAAGCGGCCATTGATGAATTATCCATTGCGGAATTGTTCCTGGAAAAAGACCAAGAACCCGTTTTATTGGGCAGTAAGATTCGATATCAATTCGACAAAACCCAACACCAGTTGGTTTTAGAGCAGCTAGATACACCTTGGAATAATATTTCAGGGCAGTTGAGTTTGGGCACCACATCACCTTTTAGCATTAAAGGTGAACTAAAAGGTTCTGGCGAAGTAGAAGGCACATTGACCAAAAGCCATGTTTTACTCTCTGGCTCCATGGAAAAACCAATTTTAGATGCCAAAATATTGGGTGGCGATGTTGCCCTTGAGGCCCTCGCCCAAGTGGCACCTTTTGCACCATTATTAAATGAAAAAATCATCAATTTGCGCATTACTGGCAGTAATTTTAATCCGCAAGCATTCTTACCCCAAGCCCCCAAAGCACAAATGTCTTTGGCTTTGGTTTTACAACCAATTCAAGGCACAGACCAATTACAAGGTATTATTACTGTTGCCAATATTGAAGCTGGATTTGCTGATGAATCTGCCATTCCCATCCAAACCATTTTTGGTGATTTGGCGGTCAATGAGCAAGGTATCTTAAAGATTTCTAATTTGGCGGTGCGCACCTTAAAAGAGGGCAATATCGAGGCACAAGGCTCAGTTGACACCAGCAAAAGTAAAATGGACTTGGCATTGCAGCTTAACCAATTAACCTTGGCAGATATTGTTAATAACCCTTTGAAAAATAGCTTATCAGGCAAGGTAAACGTCAATGGTACGTTCCAATCACCCAGTGTCGCTTGGAATTTGGACGCCAAAGTATTAAACAGCCAAGGCAAATTAGACATGGTGGCTGATGCAAAAAATGGTCAAAAATCCATCAAAATTCAAGATACTTTTATTGGAACAGGCCAAACAGGCCGTATCAATGTGGATGGGGTTTTGAATCTTTTTCAAGAGCAAAAATTTGCCTTTAATCTTAACAGCAAAAATGTCAATCCTAACCACATTGGTCCTGATTTTCCAGTGGGCAATATTAACGGCAATATCAAGGTTAATGGGCAACTAGCTGACCAACTCAAAGTTGAAGCCTTATTGGATATTCCCAATAGCCGATTATCTGGTGTGGATTTGCGTGGTAAAGGGCATGTGGTTGTGGCCAATGAGCATTTGGAAAAAACCGATTTGAACCTATTATTGGGCCCCAATAAATTCAATACCAAAGGCAGTTTTGGCTTGGCAAAAGACCGTTTAAATGTGGATATCAATGCACCACAATTGAATTATTTTGGCTTTGGTTTAAGCGGAGCCATTTTAGCCAAAGGCTATGTGGCAGGCGAACCCAGTAAATTAAAAGTGGATTTAGCTGGCAGTGCCACCAACTTGCAATTTCAAAAAGTACTTCGCTTGGCACAATTGCGCTTTAATTTATTGGCCTCTCCTGACATGAAGGCGCCTTTGAATATTGACTTTAAAGCGCAAAATTTTGCCTTATTAAGTGATACTGGCAATACCGTTATCGACAATATTGACTTGCTTGCCAAAGGCAGTGGCGTGAATCATAGCCTCAGTGCCAATGCCAATATGAAGTTGGATCAAAAGCCATACCGCTTGGATTTGGCTGCCAAAGGCGGTTTGGATGATAAAAACCAATGGAAAGGCATGGTTAGCACATTGGATATTGGTGGGGCTTTTAACATCAAACTTCGCAATGCCATGCGCCTAGAAGCTGGTGCAGAACGCGTCAGCATGAGCCAAGCCAATTGGAATGTCATGGGTGGACAATTAAACTTACAATCCATGTTATGGACAGCCAAAGAAGGTGTGAAAACCAAAGGCAATGCCTCCGGTTTGGCTGTACAACAATTAAGCAACTTTGTGGACATGACCGGTGTGAACCAAAATATTGTTTTGGCAGCAGACTGGGATTTGTCCTATGGCACCGCCATGGCAGGCTACTTAAAAGTCAATCGCCAAAGCGGGGACTACATCATTAATTACCGCAACCAACCTTTGGGCTTAAACAAACTGGAATTGTTAACCCGTTTTCAAAATGGTCGCATTAACAATCAATTGGACTTCAACACCACCCATGGTTCGGGTCAAGTACAATTGGCCATTGCCCAAAATTTTGGCAATGACATTATGAAAGCGCCGTTAACAGGTCGAATTTTATTGGATGTACCAGATTTAAACAAAGTGCGCCATTTCTTGCCTGTTGGCATGGAAGTACAAGGCAAACTGAATGCCAATGTCAGTATTGGCGGCACCTTGGGCAATCCACAATTGAATGGCCCTTTAAATGGTGAGAATTTAACATTTAGGGAACGTGAACAAGGTGTATTGCTCACCAACGGCACATTAAAATCGCATTTGGTTGGTCAACGTTGGGTTGTCGATTCCTTGCAATTCAAACGCAATGAAGGCACCGCAACAGTGGCTGGTGATGTTGGCTTGGATGGCAATCAACCCAAGGTGGATTTGACATTATCACTCAATAAATTTGATTTATTCTCACAACCAACACGCCGTTTGTTATTATCTGGACAAGCCAAACTGAATTATGTGGTGTTACAAGCATCAGCAACAGACAAACCCAAGCCATCGTTGGGCTTAGATGGGCAATTAAAAGTAGATGATGGTTTGTTTGACTTCCCTAAATCCACCATGCCAAGTTTGGATGATGATGTGGTCGTTCTGGGTCGTCAAAAAGAAGATCCGTCACAACCCACATTATTGCGCATGAACTTAACAGTGGATTTAAATGATAAATTCCGCTTCAAAGGCCAAGGCTTGGATATTTTAATGGGTGGTAAATTATTGCTCACTGCCCAGCCACACCAAGACTTACAAGCCAATGGCCAAATCAAGATTGTCAAAGGCAGCTTCAAAGCCTATGGACAAGACTTGGTGATTGAGCGAGGCGTGGTGTCATTCTTGGGTCCATTGGATACCCCTGCTTTGAATTTACGGGCTGTTCGCAATAAATCTCCAGTGGGTGCTGGTGTTGAAGTACGAGGCAGTTTGAGTAAACCAGAAACCACATTGGTGGCTGATGAACCCATGAGCGATAAAGACAAATTGGCTTGGTTGGTCTTGGGTCGAGCCGCAGGTGGTGAGTCTGATAACTCCGCCTTGGCTGCTGCAGCGGGTGCTTGGCTTGCTGGTGGCATCAATGATCGAATTGGTTTATTTGATGATTTGGGCATGAGTTCTCGACAAACCCGTAACAACCAAACGGGCGAATTGAATCCTGCCGAACAAATGATTACAGTGGGCAAACATTTAACCAATGAATTGTATGTGGGTTATGAATATGGTTTGACCAGTGCGGATTCCGCCATGAAAGTCATTTACCAATTGAGTAAATCCATTCAAACCATTGTGCGTGTAGGCACCCGATCGAGTGATGGTGAGATTCGCTATACCATTCGCTTTGATTAAATCCAACACCATCAACTGCCTGTTATGACAACAGGCAGTTTTTTTATCCACACAAAATACACCTGTTTTTTTGTTATACTCAAAGATTGTGTTTTGTTTTTTTAAGGCAAAAATATGTTAGCTCAACTCTACCGATTCTTGTGGTGTATTGCGCCACCTTTGGTTAAACATTACCTTAAAAAACGAGCCAAGAAATCACCTGATTATTTACTGCATTGGTCAGAACGATTTGGTTTGCCGATCACCAATCCTGTTACGGATGCAATTTGGATTCATGCGGTATCCGTTGGGGAAACACGTGCCGCAGAACCGCTCATTAACGCACTGCAACAACACTACCCCAATACCCCATTGTTAATCACCCAGATGACACCTACTGGTCGGCAAACTGCCCAAGCACTGTATCCACATGCCCAATGCCGTTACTTGCCTTATGACCACCCACATTATGTGGCACAGTTTTTCCAAGAACACCGCCCAAAAGTTGGGATTATTATGGAAACGGAAATTTGGCCCCATTTATTATTGACCGCTCAAAAATACCAAGTGCCAGTCTTTATGGCCAATACCCGATTGTCTGCCAAATCTTTAACGGGGTATTTAAAAGTAAAATCATTGGTTACACCAGCATTGAATACATTAACAGCCAGTTTTACCCAAACCCCTGCTGATCAAAATCGACTTGCACAATTAACCCATATTAACCAATACGTCACTGGCAATACCAAATACGATATTGCGCCACCACAAGCCCAACTCAGCTTGTCTAATCTGTTCAAGCAGCGCATTGGTCATCGTCAGATTGTTGTGTGTGGTAGCACCCGACAAGATAAAAATGGCATCGATGAAGCACAATTATTGCTAGCGGCTTGGCAACAAACACAACACCCTACTGCATTATTGGTTATCGTACCCCGTCATCCAGAGCGCTTTGCTTCTACAAAAAAAATGGCTCAAGACTTGGGGTTTACAGTGCAATTACGCAGTGATGAACAAGCCGTTTCTGCTCAAACCCAAGTCTGGATAGGTGACAGCATGGGGGAATTATTTGCCTATTATGCGTTGGCTGATGTGGTCTTTGTTGGTGGCAGCTTGGTGGATACTGGCTGTCAAAATATCATTGAGCCAATGAGTTGCCAAAAAAGCACCTTATTTGGCCCATCCACATACAACTTTGCTCAAGTTTGCCAAGATGCACTACAAGATGGTGCCGCCCAACAAATCTCAGATGCAAAGGCATGGCAAATCGCTGTTGATGCATTATTGGATGATTTGCCCGCTCAAAACCAACAAGCTCTAGCAGCACAAGCCTTTGTGGCCAAACACCAAGGTGCAAGTATTAAAATTGCCAATATAATAAGTGACTGTTTATTAACTTCTAAATAATCAACAGCATAAACGCAATGTTCCATTTGAGAATATGTTACATTTAAATGACAATCCAAATTGGATGCCTTTGTTTGTGCAAATATTGTGCCATCAATGACTTGCCGCTAATTCTTATTGTTTATACATATTCAATAGGTGATTAAAGTTGAACTATTTTGGCTAAAAATTATATTTTTTTTCAAGGCTTTGCTACTATTCACTGCACAATACATACATTTATACAAAACAATGAAAAAAAGCCCCATTCTCCTTAGTGCGTGCCTTGCACTGAGCGTAATGGCCTGTACGCCTAATCAAGAAGAGCAAACATCAGCACAAGCCGCGTCCTCACGCGCACAGCAAGAAATGGCTGCGATTGATCAGGGTATTGATGCCATTAAAGCCCAACTGCCCATGAATGCAGGACCTGACGTTAAATTAATTGACATCAAGCGTGACGAAACCACCGTTCGCTATGTTATCAAAGTCTCCAATCCCAAACTCACCGCGACACAATTCAAACACCAACAAGCCAGCCATCTATTATCGGCCAGCTGTGGCAATATGAATCGTGCATTTGAGCAAGGATTTAATATTCGCTATGACTTCGATTTTCATGACAACAGTGCCAAAACCATGACCTTATCCAAGTAAGAATGCCAGAAATACCTTTAATATATTCATTGCATATACAATCCATATTGAATCTAAATAATGACATACCATAAAAAAATGATAATATAATCATTATTCTTGACCCTCAAACATGGAATCACTATGAAAAAAACGGTATTAACCTTTTGCCTAATGGCATTGAGTGGCGTGGCATTGGCACAAACGCCTAGTGCAAGTGAGCTGCGTACTATGGATGAAGAGATTGCTGAAGTAACACCCAAATTGCCTTTTAAGATAGGTACAGATGTCAGTTTATTGAAAATGACCCGCAATCAAGATGTCATTTATTCAGAATACCGTATTGAGCATGCGCAAGGTTCAGCAAAAGCCCTAAGTGTTGAAACCAAAAAAAGCATGAAAGAAGCCGCTTGTAAGCAATTGGTTCCAACTTTGGAAAAGGGTTTCAAAATACACTATCGCTATTTCTTTGCTGATAAAAGCCAATTTGACTTAAAATTCGACAAGAATGCTTGCCGATAAGCTAAGTATTCAGATTCAATACCCAAAAACAGCATGGTCTAATCGGCCATGCTGTTTTTTAATGGTGTGGATAAACTTAGTCATCAATCCATTTAAAAATGACATACTGTAAACACTTTTGATTTTGCATGTTCCTATTCATGCTACCTAACATAGCCATTTGTCATCAACGCACTGCCATCCATTTTATCTGTGCGCCCTACTTAAAGTAAAAATACCCAAGGGCTCTTACAAGCTTAATAAGGCCGAATCTTCAGGTAAGACTATCGCCAACATTTCCCCCTTGGCACACAGTTGGCCATCCGCTTTTAATTGCAAATCCACCCATATCTTTTTGCCCTCAATGGCACGAATCAAGCCATGTATGCTTAACAAAATACCTTGTGGTGTGGGTTTTAAATAATCAATGTGTAAAGATGCGGTCACACAACGAATGGCTGGAAAACCATCACCCATTTGTCTATTTAGAGTTTGGTACACCGCCGCCGCCGCACTGGCAGTACCATGGCAATCCAATAACGATGCAATCATGCCGCCATAAACATAACCTGGATAACCACCACTGTATTTCATATCTGGTTGATGGTAGGCAATGGTTTCATGATCGCTGTGCCAGAAACTTTTTAAATGGTGTCCTTCTGGATTGTTTTTACCACAACCAAAACAATGGCTAAAAGCCTCTGGATAGTAATCTTGAAATGCTTTTATCATCTATCTCCCCTTTTGCTAAATAACTGCATTGGTATTTCTCACCAATATACCATGACCAAAAACCAAGCATAAAGCACTTCACGTCATCACCATTAAACGGCAATGTGGTTAATTATTACACTGATTTCTGTTACAGTAAGGGATTGTAAGCCTGTCTTTTTCTTTCGACTATTTCAGCTTACCAAGGACAACACACATGAATAGCCAAGACTTACTTCCCTTATTAAACCAGATTACCTTACCCAATAGCCAACGCACATTGGGCCAAGACAAAGCCATCAAAACCGTGATGAATATCAATGGTGAATGGCATATTGAAATTATTTTACCCTACCCACATCAAGCCATTGCTGACGAACTTAAAAACACCATTGAGCAAACCTTAACAGCAAAAGGCATTGAGCAAAATATTGTGGTGAATTTGCGTAGCCAAATTGCGACCCACAAAGTACAAGTCGGTGTTTCCACCATCGCTGGCGTGAAAAATATCATTGCAGTGGCATCAGGCAAAGGTGGTGTGGGCAAATCCACGACCACGGCGAATTTGGCATTGGCCATGCACAAAATGGGCGCTCGAGTGGGTGTTTTGGATGCCGATTTATATGGTCCAAGTCAACCCACCATGCTAGGTGTTGCCGATCAAAAACCCGTGCAACAAGACAAACGATTTTTACCTGTTACCACTGCCGATGGTATCCAAGTGATGTCCATTGGTTTTATGGTCGATGCTGAGCAATCCGTGGTGTGGCGTGGCCCAATGATTAGCCAAGCCTTGCAACAATTACTTTTCCAAAGCCAGTGGGATGATGTTGATTATTTATTTATTGATATGCCTCCTGGCACAGGTGATATTCAATTGACCCTATCGCAAAAAATCCCTGTTACAGGCGCAGTCATTGTCACCACGCCACAAGACATTGCGCTATTGGATGCCAAAAAAGGGATTGATATGTTTAAAAAAGTCAACATTCCTATTTTGGGTGTCATTGAAAACATGTCGATGCACATTTGTAGCCAATGCGGCCATGCAGAGGCAATTTTTGGTCAAGATGGCGGTGTTGCATTGGCAAACACATTGAATGTACCCCTATTGGGACAATTGCCACTAAGCCTACCCATTCGTGCAGCCATGGACAAAGGTGAAGTGGCACAATTGCAAACCGCAGAAACTGGCATTGCCCAACATTACCATGATGCCGCTTGGCAAATTGCCTTGGCAGTTGCGGACAAAGGCAAAGA
>JASLDB010000075.1 GCA_030151665.1 Neisseriaceae bacterium | reverse complement strand
ATTGCCTTTTTATAAAGAAATTTCCCATTTTATGTGGGGTTAGTATTATAATTCTAGCGATTTATCTTACATAATCATAAAAACAACTAAGGAATATTTATTTTGCATAATAAATCGCTCTTGGCTGGGTTGGGTGTACAAAAGCGAGTCATCAATGCTTTGTTTTTACGTGAGCTAAAAACCCGATTTGGTCAATACCGTTTGGGTTATTTTTGGGCTTTTTTAGAGCCGGTTGCTCATTTGGCAGTACTTGTGGCTATATTTGGTTATGTAATGGCACGTGCTATGCCAGAAATATCTTTTTTGGTTTTCTTGGTCAATGGATTAATTCCTTGGTTTGTTTTTAGCAATATTACGTCCAGATCAATGGCAGCGATTGACGCCAATAGGGGATTGTTTGCGTATCGACCGGTGCACCCTTTGGATACAGTGTTGGCTCGATCATTATTGGAATTGACCATTTATTCTATTGTGTACCTGATTCTGATGCTGCTCTTGCACTTAAAGGGTGAGGCATTAACCTTGACTAATTTTCCCATGGTGGTGAGTATTTTTGCTGCCGTTTTTATCTTATCCTTAGGCTTGGGTTTTGTGTTTATGGTGATAGGTCATGCCTTTAGTGAGGCGCAAAAATTTATTCCAATAATTCTGAAGCCGCTTTATTTTATGAGCGGTATTATGTTTTCTATCAATATTATCCCTGCAGAATACCATGCTTGGGTGGATTGGAATCCAATTTTGCATGCACTTGAATTGCTACGTCATGCAGTGGTGCCTACTTACCATATTATGCCCAGTATTAGCCTGCCTTATTTGTGGCTTTGTGCGATTGCCATACTGGCATTTGGATTGATTTTGTATAAGGGCAGAGAGCCTGCAATTTTACGATCATGATTACTATTAAAAATTTAACCAAGTCGTATAAAACCCCTGTGGGCCGCCACTATGTCTTTAAAGACTTAAATTTAATTTTGCCTTCTGGTAAAAGCATTGGTTTTTTGGGGCGCAATGGTGCGGGAAAATCAACTCTTTTGCGCATGATTGGTGGCATGGATCGGCCAGATTCTGGTGAAATTGAGTGTACTGGGCGTATTTCTTGGCCAGTTGGTTTGGCCAGTGGTTTTCAAGGCAGCATGACTGGGCGAGAGAATGTTAAATTTGTCGCCAGACTTTATGCTCATCGTGATGAATTATTGAATAAGGTGGCATTTGTTGAGGAATTTGCTCAGTTGGGCAAATATTTTGATATGCCGATAAAGTCGTATTCTTCAGGGATGCGTTCTCGACTTGGTTTTGGCTTGTCCATGGCATTTGATTTTGATTACTATTTAGTGGATGAAGTGACTGCTGTGGGGGATGCTAGTTTTAAAAAACGAAGTGCAGATTTGATTCAAGCTAGGCGAGCTCAAAGCCAATTTTTAATGGTGTCACATAGCATGTCTGAAATTAAAAAATTTTGCGACATGGCCGTTTTGGTGGGCAGAGGCAATCAAGTGCAGTTATTTGACAATGTTGATGAGGCGATTGCTGCCTATCAACAAGATGAAAAACAGGCTAAATAGATAAAAGTAGCGAAATATGACAACTTTAGACTTAAGCAGTAATGCTACATTGGGTTTGGGCGCAGATAAGAAAAACAATAAAGAACCCAATAAGCCACATGTTTCTCAATTGGTGGCCGTGCCGATTGATCAAATTACGGATCCTATTGAGAAAGCAAAACTTATCGAACAAAAACTATTGCTAGAAGCAGAAAATGCCAAAGCGAAAGAAGCAGTAGCGGCCAAGCCAGTAGAATCAAAAGCGACAGTAGCGGCCAAACCAGTAGAATCAAAAGCGACAGTAGCGGCTAAGCCAGCCGAAGCAAAAGGGACAGTAGCGGTTAAACCAACAGAAGCGAAAGCGGCAGTAGCGGCTAAACCAACAGAAGCAAAAGCGGTAGTAGCGGTTAAGCCAGCAGAAGCAAAAGGGACAGTAGCGGCTAAACCAACAGAAACAAAAGCGGCAGTAGCGGCTAAACCAACAGAAGCAAAAGCGGTAGTAGCGGTTAAGCCAGCAGAAGCGAAAGCGGTAGTAGCGGTTAAGCCAGCAGAAGCGAAAGCGGCAGTAGCGGCTAAGCCAGCAGAAACAGCCAAACCAGCAACAATGGCAAAGCCTGCTGAAAACATACCAACACCTGTACAAGCTAAAGCCGATAATGGCGTGAAAAAATTAAGTATGGGTGGTGGTGCGAATCAAAAAATTAAAAACACAGCCAGTTGTTTGGTGCGACGTGGCAAGAAATCATTTTGGTTAATACTATTGGTTCTTTTGCCCATGTTGTTAGCGAGTATTTATCTTTTTGCTTTGGCCAAAGATCGCTACACCAGTGAGTCAATAGTGGTGGTTAAACAGGCTGGAGGTGCGGCATCCGCCAATCTGAATTTGGGTGCACTATTGGGTGGTAACACCACCACCATGCGAGAAGATGCCATGTTGTTACAGCAATACATCTTATCGCCAGATATGTTAAAAAAAATGGATAAAAAGCTGAATTTGAAAAAAGCATTTGCCAATTCAGGTTGGGATATTTTGCAAAAACTGCCCAAAGACATTAGTTTTGAAGATTATTTGGACTATTATCGCAGCAAGGTTTCTGTGGTGTTTGATGAAAAAACATCTGTTTTGACCATTAATACGCAAGGTTTTACTCCAAAGTTTGCCCAACAGTTTAACCAAGCTTTATTGGCCGAAAGCGAAGGATTTATCAATGAATTGTCACACAAAATCAGCCGTGAAGAGATGCAATTTGCCAATCAAGAAGTCAATCGGTCTTACTCGCAATTGCAAGCCGCCAAAGAAAATGTTTTGATTTTCCAAAATGAAAACAATATTGTCGATCCTCAAGTGCAAATTGAGATTACCACACGCTTGGTGGCTGAGTTGCAAGCAAGAAAATCGCAACAAGAAGCAGAATTGACCAATTTATTGACGTATCTACAAGATGATGCCCCTCAAGTGGTGGCAATGAAAAACGGCATTGACTCTATTAAGAAGCAAATTGAAAAAGAACAATCAGCTTTGACATCGGTTGCAGATGAACAGTTAAACCAAAAAATGGCAGAATTTGAAGAGCTCAAAGCCAAAGTTCAGTTTGAAATGGATTTGTATAAATTGTCTTTGGCGGCGCTAGAAAAATCACGAGTAGAAGCTGCTAAAAAAGCCAAAAGCCTATCGGTGATTAGTAAACCCTATTTACCAGAAGATCCAACGTACCCACAAAAATGGTATCGTTTGTTAACTGTCTTTTTGATTAGCATATTAGTGTATGGCATGGCCAAAGTGATGGTGTCTATCATCGAAGATCATAGGATGTAAGCCAAATGAAAAAAAATATTATTACCATCAGCTTGACGATGTTGGTGGCCAATCTGACTTGGGCTGCATTGCCCGATAGCATGAGTTACACCAATCCGAACATTTATCAGCAAGCAAATGTTCAAGCAGGTATAGCAGGACAAAACCAACAAGTTAATCAACAACAGTTGCAACAACAGACTGGTAATGCCATGCCAAGTATGGCTTCTATGCAAGTGCCTACCACACCCAGTCGCATGTTTGGTGCACAATTGTTTGGTGGTATGTTTCGCAATGCAGTGGGTTCCAGTTTTAATACAGGTTATGTGGTCAATCCTGGCGATCAAGTGGTTTTGCGCATGTGGGGGGCTTTTGTCTTTGATGGGCAGCTTGCGGTTGATCCGCAAGGCAATATTTTTATCCCCAATGTTGGCCCTGTTAAAGTGGCAGGCGTGAGCAATGGTCAATTAAATAGCACCATTAAATC
>JASLDB010000067.1 GCA_030151665.1 Neisseriaceae bacterium | reverse complement strand
TGGCATGCCTGAAGCACCTGTTAGTGCTAATGTAATGGTTTGTGGTTGCATACAACGACACCCAAGTTAAAGTGCTAATGAAAGATTACACTATTATACCGCAAGATACCTATATGAATGGCGATGATTCACGACCCATCCCCTCACATGAGAACTGTTGACATACTTGATACCCATACACATCATTAACCAACTATCAATAAGTTTATTTTATACAAAATTCTTATAATACAATCAACTAAAGGCATTTCCTTGCACACCCTCCACAACTGCTCGTACAAATACCAACAAAAATGTATTATAATGCCTTGGCTTAACTGTCACTTATGAAGAACTTAAACTAGACTAATATTTTTATGTCATTTATAATTTATAAAGTAATTTTATGTTAGCTTGCTTAGCATTTATTTTTTCATCAAGTACAATCAAATAGATACTGTTTAAATGACTCATACCAAATAAATCTTAAATATTTGATTTATAATACTTAGGGATGCTATGTTCGCAAAAAAAATATTCTTACTCTTATCTACTGTTTTGATTTTAAGCGCTTGTGAAACCACAACGACGCCTCAACACATAGATAAAAAAGATAATTTTGCAGTGGTACAAGATACCAAATTATATAATTACCGTACTTTGCCCAAACGCAATGAGTTACCTGCCACCACAGTACTCAGTAGTAAAAATGTTGCATTGGCTGCCCAATGCATACAAGATAATTTAAAACAGCGTTTTAAATTACCTGATGGTTTTTATGAAATGAAGTCTTATGCTGACAGGGGCACAACAGTTTCGTTGATGAATCCTTTTACACAAATAGAAGGATTGGTTTTTGAAGTCGTACCCGATGGCCTTGATAATAGTAAAATTAATCTTTACGCCAATGGCACCATGCTATCAACTGCATGGCAAGCTTTACCCAATAGCTGCCAATAAGTTTTGATTTTTTTCGCTTTGCTCGGCTTTTTGTGAGAAAATAGAGGCCTTTAGTCAATTTGCACTTTAATTGAGTATAATTGATTATTTTTAATTCACCCCAACACCATATTTTTGTGGTGGTGGACAAAGCAACAATAAAATTACCCATTGGGTAAGGATTTAATAAGCATGATGGACAATGAAACAAGCATGGGCGCTGCCTTAAAAGCAGCAGTTCAAACCATGAGCAAGAAAAAACAAACAGAAATGATTGCTGATCATATTTATAAAAAATATGATGTTTTTAAAAAGTTTAAACCCTTAGCCATTGGTATCGATCAAGCGCTAATTGCAGAATTACCGCAATTTGATGCTATTTTGGTTGCTCGTGTACTAGCAAACCATTGCCGTCGACCACGTTATATCAAAGCCTTGGCCACAGGTGGCAAACGGTTTGATCTAAACAATCGCTTTAAAGGTGATGTAACCGAAGAAGAACAAAAAATTGCTCAAGCACATCCATGCATGCAAACTAGCAAACCTGAAACAACAGCTGATGCTGTTAACAGCGTGGCAACTTCAGAGCAAGAAGTTGTCACCACACCTAGTGAAGAATAATGATTAAAAAAGCCATGTAAAAAGCATGGCTTTTTTATTTTTTCACCATGTATCTTATTGATAGCCACTGCCATTTGAATCACGATCCTTTGCAATTGCAATTGGAAACATTGTTATTCGACTGTCAATTAATGGGCATACAACACTTCATTTTACCTGCGACTAACGCGCAAGAATTTGATGCTATCTTGGCGATGACTCAAAGGTATCCCGATTTCATTCGCCCTGCTTTGGGATTTCATCCTTTTTGGGCAGATAAAATTCAAGAATCTGATTGGTCACAATTGGTCAGATTGTTAGAAAGCCACCCCAATACCTTATTGGGTGAAATAGGTTTGGATTTTTATCAATACAAAGATGGCGAACACCGAGAATCACAAAAAACGACCCTTATAAAGCAACTGATGCTGGCTCATGAATACCAACGACCCATTACCTTGCATTTGCGTAAAGCCAATGCGATTTTTTGGCAATTGGTTAAACCATATCAAGTAAAAGGCTTCTTGCATGCTTTTTCTGGTAGCCCAGAAGAGGCCAATATTGCCATTAAACAAGGATGGTTATTGGGCATTGGTACCGTTATATTAAATCCAAATGCCAGAAAAATTCGCGAGACAGTCGCCCAAATTGACTTACGGCATTTGGTGTTAGAAACCGATGCACCTTATATGCGCCCGCAACTGGCCCAAGAGGAATACAACCACCCCAAAAACATGCTGATGGTTGCTCAAGAAATTGCCAAAATTAAACAATGTAGCATTGAGAAAGTTGCTGAGCAAACCACAAAAAACTGCCAAGACATGCTCGCCATGTGCAATTAGTTGATACTATTAAACAACCACGTGCCATCATCCATCATAACCAGTCGTATCAGCCAAACATACGCTTTTTGCAATTGTACTTCGTTGAATACTTCTTTGGAACTGCCTTTTGCCAAGACTCGACCTTCTTTCATTTTTAATATTAATGATACTGATTTGTAATATTAGATAATGTATGGGCAAAAAAATCCCCCTTATCGAAGGGGGAAAAGGATTACCATCTGGAAATTAATATCGAGCATCTTTTGGTTTTTTGCCATTGGGCCAATCTTTGACTTTGCCAGCAAAATCAGGTCTTGGCATGTGGGTGAAATACTCAGCCACATCGACAGCTTCTTGATCGGTCAACACCCCACCTTGCCCCCAAGTACCATTTTTTTGCACGGCCATTGGCATGTTGTATTTAACAAATTGTGCTGCTTTATAGGTTCTTGCCATACCAGCACCTATATTGAAAGACTCATCCCCCCAAAGTGGTGGAAAAACAATATTGCCTCGTTTATCCTTCAGGCCTTCACCATTATTGCCATGACATGTTGCGCACTGTGCTACATAAATGTTTTTACCCCGATTAATATCAGGTACTAATTTCTCATCAACTGGGCCTGAATTAACCAATTTAACTTTTACATCTTTGGGCTGCATCTTACTCAACCAAGCCATATAGGCAACCATGGCTTTCATCTCTTTCGAATTAACATCCAATGGCTTGCCATTCATAGATCGTTGGAAACAGCCATTAATTCTCATGGTCATGTCCACCATTTTGCCTGCTCGTGGCATCACTTTAGGATATTGGGGCAAACTGGTTAAATATGGTGCACCATGTTCTTGTTTGCCCTCGGCAATATGGCAACTATTGCAATTCATACTCGCCCCCACATTATTGGGCAATAAACGCTTGGTTTCGTTTAACAAAGCTTTGCCATAACGAATTTCTTCTGCATTGGGCTCATTAGCGATGGATAAATCATTGGGTACTTGATAGTCCCCTACTTTTTGGCCTGCCTTATCAACCATAGTATAAGTATCTGGTTGACTAGGTGTTAAACTGGGGCCAGACACCACATAAGCGCCTACGCCAATGGCCACCAAAACTGCTGCGCCAATAGATGCTTTGATTAATTTACTCATTTTCCGCCTCCTTTAACAGATGAAGTCGATGGGGTAATATTGGGTGCCTTGTTATTAATGAACTGGCGGGTTTTTGCCACATCTTTTGCACTCACTTCAGGCGCAGTATTGTTCCAACCATTGCGAATAAAATTCACCACACTGGCCACATCTTCATCACTCAACTGTTTAAAAGCTGGCATGGTAAATGCCATTTTGTCTGCTGGTGTGTGCGGCATTTTTGCACCTTCTAGTGTGACTTGAATCACAGATTGGGCATTTTGTGCGTACACAGCACTGTTGTTGTTTAAGGCAGGAAAAATCCGTGGCACGCCTTCACCATCAGCACGGTGGCAGGTAAAACAGTATTCTGTATACAGTGTTGCACCACGACTGACATCTTGGCCGCTTAATAAAGCAGTAGTGGTTTTATCTTCTTTTTTGGGCAAGGCCAAAGCCTTATTTTGCGCTGGGCTCAATTGCTTCAAATACAAAGCTGTGCTCTTTAAATCTTCATCAGTCCAGTATTGTGAACTGTGCTCAACCACATCCGCCATTGCACCAAATGCAGCCACTTTATCGGTACGCCCTGTTTTTAAAAACTGGGCAATATCATCCGCACTCCAACTGGCCAAACCTTGTGCTTCACCACGCAAGCTTTTTGCGCGCCAGCCATCAATAATGGCACCTGATAAATATTGATTGCCATCTTGATTACTCAATGCTTTTTCTTGATAAGCCACTCCCCTTGGTGTATGGCATGCACCGCAATGTCCTGGCCCTTCAACCAAATAAGCACCACGATTGACTTCACCAGAAGCTTTGGGATCAGGAACAAAAGTTCGACTTGGTGCAAACAAGGCTTGCCAGTATGCCACAGGCCAACGCATGCTCATGATCCGTGGAAATGTCGACGCGCCATTGGCTTGTTCCACTGGCTTAACCTGTGTCATCATGTAAGCATACATTGCTTTGATGTCCTCATCTGGCATGATGGTATAAGAAGCATATGGCATGGCAGGATACAGTGGGCTTTTGTCTTTTCGCACGCCATGTTTAACTGCTGCATTGAATTCTTGTAAGCTATATTCGCCAATGCCAGTTTTTTTATCGGGTGTAATATTGGTAGAATAAATTGCACCAAATGGTGTTTGCATTGCCAAACCGCCTGCGTAATCTTTCTCACCAGCAACCGTGTGACAAGCCGCACAATCGGCTGTTTTCACGATATACTCTCCTCGAGCGATTAGTTGGCTATCACTTAAATCCACGGTGTTATCCACGGTTTTGATGCGGCTATGTGGAATGTACAATGCACCACCATAGCCCAATGCCAATACCACGGCACCTGCGATTAGAGTTTTTGTGAGTCGTTTCATGTAGGCTTCCCCAACGCTAAACAATAATGTATGAGTAGATTGTGGCTGATTATGACAATATTCCCTATTGTGGTTTACCACATAACCACATGCTTTTTGATTTAGAACAATAGAAGAAAACCGATGCTTTACCGACAATTCATTGCTTTTTGGCAACCATGGTTATCCCCCAAAATAGGTTTAATTTTGTTATTGTGCTGCAGTTACACCATCCATGCCAAAACATGGTATGTCGGTGTGCTCTCACCAAGAGGGGCACAAATTGCACAAAAAAAATGGTCGCCTTGGTTTCAAACCATGCAAAACCGATGGCCAAATGAACAGTTTATTTTGGTTCCTTTGAATATTGATAAGATTACCAATACCGTTGAAACGGAACGTCTTGATTTTATTTTGGCACCACAAACCACATTCATTACCTTACACAATAATCAACAATTGCGCTGGCTTGTCAGTTTGGAAAAAGAAAACGCTTCACCAATTTATGCCAGTGAAGAAGTGGGAACGGCGATTTGGGTTCGTCATGATAGTCCGATTCAATCATTGTCTGATTTAAAAAAACAACAATTGGCAGCGGTTTCTCCTCATGCTTTTGGTGGTTATTTAATGGGTTTAAAACTCCTAAATGACGAAGGATTGCGAGAAAATCTGGATTATCAGATTCAATTTACTGGCTACCCCATTGATAATATACTGAATCAATTGCAAAACAAAAAAGTGGATGCTGCTATCACACCTGTTTGTTTATTAGAAGAAATGCACAACAATCATCTCCTTAATCAGCAAGATTTTCGCCTATTGCATCCGATTGAGAATAGCAGTGCCTGTCAAAGCAGCAGCCCTCTTTTACCCAGTTGGATGCTAGCCGCTATGCCATCTGTACCCAATGCTTTTGCCAAAGAAATAACACACTTTTTATTGGAACCCCAAGCAGCACCTTTACCACAATGGACTTCTCCGATGAATTCAAAAGCAGCAGAAGCTGTGCTGCGTTCAGTCTATCGGCACCCCGATCAACCTGCTTTTTGGCCATTAATTCAGCACTGGCTTCGTGAAAATCGTTGGTGGGTTTTGGCTGCTCTATTTACCTTGGTATTATTGCTGATTAACACAGCTTGGATGAATATTATTGCGCACAAGCGGCGGCAAAAACTGAAGAATGCTTATCAGCAAATGCGAGAATATGAAGCATTAATGGTGCAAAATGACAGAGTCAATTTATTGGGCGAAATGGCATCAGGCATTGCACATGAAATGAATCAGCCCTTGTCGGTTATTCAAAGCTATGCAGAAGGCAGCTTAATACGCCTACAATCGATTGACCACACCCAAAGTGTACAAAAAGCACAAGAAAAAATAATGGAACAAGTACAAAGAAGTGTCGACATTATCAGCAATTTACGCTCATTTGCTAAGCCAGACATGGCATTCACCCCCAGCTATTGTCAGTTACACCACGTTGTCAGTCAATGCTGTACTTTTTTTCAAATACAATATAGTAAATCAACATTAGTCATTCACAACCAAATCCCACTAGACATGGCCTTAACCACGGTCGCCAGTGTGATTGAACAAGTACTGATTAACTGCATTCTCAATAGCCATCAACAAGGGGCAAATCATTTAGCCATAACAGCCCATATTGACCAAGGCAATGTACACCTACAAGCCATTGATGATGGGGGCGGATTTTTGGCGGAGCGGTTGGATTTTCCATTTACCCCATTTAAAAGCACAAAAAAAACAGGGTTGGGATTGGGTTTGGTGATTTGTGAACGATTGAGCCACTCAGTCAAAGGACAATTGATACTCAAAAATCGTGATGATGGCATTGCTGGTGCCATTGTTGAATTGGTTTTACCCCAAACGCTGCATGAATCCAATCACAAGCCAGCAATTGAAGAAAGATGAACAATATGATGCCATTTCCTATCCACATTGTTGATGATGATGCCTCCATTCGTGAAGCCTGCCACTTCCTTTTGGAAAGCATTAATGAAACAGCAAGCTTATGGCCAGATGGAAAAACCTTTTTGGAACAGGTTGATACTCAACAAGCCAGTATCGTTATTTTAGATGTCCGTATGCCACATATGGATGGCCAAACCGTTTTTTCTCAAATTCAGGCCCAAAAATTACCCATGGCGGTCATTTTTTTAACAGGGCACGGTGACATTGGTATGGCAGTAGAGAGTCTACAACAAGGGGCTATTGATTTTCTAGAAAAACCATTGTCATTGATTAAATTACAATCCGCACTCATGCTCGCCAAAAATACCTTGTATACACAACAAAAACAATCGGATATTCGATTGCAATATAAGAATCTTAGCCCCAAAGAGCAATTGGTCGCTCAATTGGTGTACCAAGGTCTCACCAATAAAAGCATGGCAGAGCAACTCAATGTCTCTTTACGCACCATTGAAGTGCAACGCGCCAGTGCCATGCAAAAAATGCAAGCACAGTCCTTGGCCAGTTTTATTTTAAAACTAGAACACTGTTTGGATAATGCAAGCAAGGCTTAAGCTTCTTTTACTTACACACCAGACCATGTCAGCGTGACGGGAAGTTCAATGACAAGCACAAATGAAAGTCAATTATTGGATCAATAATATGATTCCTAGATTTAATAAGCTTATATTATGCGACTGAAATCGCAGCATAATAAATCATCATCCTCATTGGATTATTCTGGTTATTAATCTTCATATTCTAATGCCAGATATTCCTATTTTTGGGATATATTCATTAGCTTTGCCCCTTGCTGTAAACGTGCATGGCGTGTTGCCTTGTCCATAAATGTCCATGCTAAAATACGGGATTTTTTCTGGCCTTGCTGCATATCAATGGTTTTCACTTGCACTGCTTTAACTTGGCGCAAAACCTGATACAACATCTGCAAATGCTCTTTTTTACTGACCAAACTGGTAAACCAGACACAAGATTTATGCAATGATAAACTCTCTTTAATCATTTGGCTCACAAAAGTCACTTCCCCACCCTCACACCATAACTCATGGTTCTCACCCGCAAAATTGAGTTTAAGCTTTTGCACCTTTTTACCTGTCAACTGACGCACTTTTCTCAAACTGCCTGTAGCCGCTTCAGTTGCTGAGGCATGAAATGGTGGATTACAAACACACACTGAAAACACTTCAGAACTTGCCAATACACCTTGTAAAATATGCTTGGTATTTGCTTGTCTGCGAAAATTGACAAGTCCTTGCATCTGGGGATTTTGGTTGACAATGTTTTGAGCATTGGTAATTGATGCTTGGACAATATCAGTACCAACGCATTGCCAACCATATGTCGCTTGTGCCAAAAAAGCATAAATCCCACTGGCTCCTGTCCCAATATCCAACAAAGCGAATGACGGTCCAGTCGGTATTGTGCCAGCATAATCCTTTGCCAATAAATCTGCAACATAGTGAATATAATCGACTCGCCCAGGAATGGGGGGGCACAAATTACCTTGTGGAATATTCCAATCTGTCACATGATAAAATGCCGCTAACAACGCTTTGTTCAAAGACTTTACTGCATCAGCTTGGTGAAAATCAATGGACAAATTACCATAGTCATTAGGTTTAACAAATGCTTGTAAATCTGCACATGCCGCAATAAGTTGTGCAAAATCATAAGGCTGATGGTGTAAGCTGCGCGGATGTAAACCTGCTTTTTTTTCAGGCTTCATTGAGAATGTCTTGTCATGCCCTAGCTGTCGATCAACTGTGGGCTTAAAAACCGTCTCCTTGGCTTTTTCCTTTAGACGTGTTTTCATGGAACTTTGCTTTGGTTGATTTGAACGTGGCGTGTGCTTGGTCATAATAAAACAATGCTGCATGATAAAAATACATTATACGCTATTCAAATGGTACTCATAACGGTGTATTGACGAGATAAGTTCGTAAATAAAACTTTTTTTGCTATTATTTTAGGTGATACGCTATGCAAACGCACTGACAAACATGTCAATGCGTTCAATATGGTTTAATGAGAAATATTAAATCTTCACCTCGGACAATACATCGTCTTTAATAAAAGTGACATCAAATTCAGCACCAACAATGCATTTTCTCATTTCAGGAACATATTTTTTAACATGATCTTGTGCCAAATGGATATCTAAGACTGCTTGATTTTCCCAAATTTCAATGGTTAAAAAATCATCGCCATCAATAAACGATTCGTAACGGTGACAACCTAGCTCATTAACTGCATAGTCATACTGTAATATATTGGCGATTTTGCGCAATTCACTTTCTTTGTGTGGGGCAATTTTTGCTTTAACAATGGCAATAATCATTGGAAATTCTTCTGTGTGTAAATGACCATTATAATTTATCAATGAATCAAAAAAAATGGTATTTTGTACAAAACGAATGCTATTTCGTCAACAAATCTCTTTTCGGCACAAATAACCCTCAGATTATAGCCAATCAATACCAAAAGAAAATCCTATAGCCTCGTTTTCTCATGTTCATGCGCCCAATGAATGGTTACACATAATCCCAATATTCCACATCAACCATGTATAACACATTTATCATTAACATGGCACTGTATCATTTTGATTTAAATTGGGTTCTATATCGATATCAATTCAATGATGCCATCTTTTGACAAGCGCTTCACCACTGGGTATTCACTCAATAATCTTTTATATTCTTTTAACATCCGCAAGTAACGAGGGATTTTTAATCCATCACCACCCACACCAATTTCATGGTGTAAAGGCTTATAATATTCAATATTGGCAATATAAAGTTGTTCTAATGCATAATAGTCTGGTTCATTTTCAGGGCAGAATCCATAAAAAACAAAAGGCTTCCCATCATTAAAATCAAAAAATTCTTGTTGATCTTTTGGATTTAATTGTTGGTATGAGTTATGTATCATTAAACACATGTCCAATACATCAACCACCAAACGCGATTTTTCAAGATCAAACTTGCTCACCTCTTCAATAAAGTGATCCCAGTTGATATCCCAAGCATTTTCATATTGCAACATTTTTTCAATTAAATGGTAGTTTAAAATGCGACTGCTTCGATGGTGTGAAATATCGCATAGTATGGCTAAAATCAATTTTTCAGCTGGGCGCAATTTCATTATATTCTCCTAGATGTGTTTAGTTTTGATGCCACTACTGCCCCAAAAGTTCTATTCTTAAGATGGATTATTACGATATAAAACAACGTCATTAAACCATTGTCATTAAAGAAATGTACCAATAAACTCACTTGTTTTTATTAACTTATAATCAATATAGTATTAAAAAAGCACCCATCATGATGATGGGTGCTTTTTTAAT
>JASLDB010000024.1 GCA_030151665.1 Neisseriaceae bacterium | reverse complement strand
TGCTTTTAATGGCTTGCATGAATTTGTTTTTTTCTACTTTTGACTTTTCAATCATTTTGAGAAAATGACTATCTTTTACATTTGTCTCATCTTTTTCGAGTTCGAGCGGCATTTTTACTGGGGCGTAGCGCATCGGATGACCAGCCGTGTATTGCGCAGAGCTATTGTTATAATATTCGTCTACTCGAGGCCAACTGGTGTATTGGCGATTGTTAAAATCTAAACTCCTCATCCACCCTGATGATTTATTTCGTTCTTGGTATTTAACATAGGGCAAATAACTGCCATTTGGACCCAAAGGTCGACTACCTGTATTGGAAGTGCCTTTGCTTTTAACCATGGCTTTTTGGGTTTTAAGTGGTAAATCTTTTAAAAATGCGTAGCGGCTATCGTATTCCCAAATGGGTTTTTTGCCTGCCACAAACCCCAAATCTTCGCTGGTGAATGGCTCCCATCCTGAGTCGTATGAATTGTCTTTAATAGAGTATAAAACCCAGCGAAAATCATAATAATAATCATCAGCCAAACGGTACAAGGAGTTTTTAACCAAGTCTAAGCGATTGGGCGCGTAATTTTTGTAAGGATCTTTGGTGTGAATGAGTTGATTGTCTGCATTGCGTATTCTAATTGCACTGTTCATGGTTGCCGAATTATCAACATAAGCAAACAGCAAGGGTGTGGAGCGATTTAAATACGATTGTGTAATAATCGGGTATGGCGGAAAAGGGTAAGAGGGATCTTGTGCCATAACGTCCGTGGGAGCAAGTGAAATATAACCACAAATTATTAGGCTCATTGGTATTGTTTTGCGTTTCATTTCGTCCTCCTCTAGTTGTTTATCATATGTTATTTGCTTAGTATTTAATTTGTTCTATTTTTTTGATGTACGGTGCATATTTAAAATAAACGCAAATAAATCATTGTGTTAATTATTTTATAGATGAGCTTTATTTATAAAATGGAAACTAATTATGATAAATGTATAATTGGCGGTACAAAATATTCTGAAATCATGCTTTTAGATTGTTTGAAGTGAAGCTGCAAACAATGAATGACCAAATTTGTGTAATAAGTTGTTGTGAAAACAGTCATCTGTCGCTATAATGCATTGCTTCTATGGCATGAGTGCCATGTCAAAAAGCACGTAACACAACTTAAAACAGTTGTGCGGCGTGTTTTTTTTTAGCCAAAAAAAAGATGACTGGTGATATTGGGCGCCGCTTTTGACCCAATAAAGCAATACATGACAACAGGAATAGACAATATGACAACGCCAGCAATATTGGTTTTAGCAGATGGTAGTGTATTTCAGGGCACTGCTATTGGTGCGACCGGCCACACTGTCGGTGAGGTGGTGTTTAACACTTCAATGACTGGTTACCAAGAAATTTTGACCGATCCATCTTACGCAAAACAAATCATTACATTAACTTATCCCCATATTGGCAATACCGGCACGAATGCCGAAGATGAAGAATCTTCATCAGTCCATGCTGCAGGTTTAATCATTCGTGATTTGCCTTTGTTGGCAAGCAATTTTCGCAGCAATGAGCGTTTGGATGATTACTTGGTGCGTCACAATGTGATTGCGATTGCGGACATTGATACCCGTCGCTTAACTCGTATTTTGCGCGACACAGGTGCGCAAGCTGGCTGCATTATCACTGGTGATAATATTGATATCGCCAAAGCACAGCAATTGGCACAAGACTTCGGTAGCATGGCAGGTTTGGATTTGGCCAAAGAAGTGACATGCGACAAAACACATGAGTGGACCGAAGGTGAGTGGCATTTGGGTCAAGGTTTTTCAAAAGACATCAAACAGCCTTTACATGTTGTGGCATATGATTTTGGCGTGAAACGCAATATTTTGCGTATGTTGTCAGAGCGCGGTTGTCGTTTGACTGTGGTGCCAGCAACAACGCCAGCAAAAGAGGTTTTGGCATTGAATCCTGATGGTGTTTTCCTGTCAAATGGCCCAGGCGATCCTGAGCCATGTGATTATGCCATTGCAGCGATTCAAGAAATTTTGGCCACTAAAAAGCCAGTATTTGGTATTTGTTTGGGTCACCAATTATTGGGTTTATCAGTGGGTGCAAAAACCGAGAAAATGAAATTTGGTCACCATGGTGCCAATCACCCAGTACAAGAAATGGCGACAGGCAAAGTGGTGATTACTAGCCAAAACCATGGTTTCCAATTAAATGAAGCCAGTTTGCCAGCGAACGTAGAAGTGACACATCGCTCTTTGTTTGACCAATCGATTCAAGGCATTCGTTTAAAAGACCAGGCAGCTTTCTCGTTCCAAGGTCATCCAGAAGCCAGCGCAGGTCCAAATGATGTGGCGTATTTGTTCGATTTGTTTATTGACAGCATGAACGCGCAGTAAGAAGACAATATCGGGCAACATGGCTTGCCCAACGGGATGGAAAAACCATGCTAGGGATTACTGATTTAACGGCTTATGTTTTGGGTGTTATTGCCATTATTATTCTGCCAGGGCCTAACTCAATGTTTTGTTTGACGGTGGCAGGCCAATATGGCGCCAAAGTGGCTTATCGTGCCATTGCAGGTATTTTTTTGGGTGATTTTATTTTGATGATGTCAACCATTTTGGGTGCTGGCACTTTATTAAAAACCTACCCTGCTATTTTTGGTGTTGTTAAGGTGATTGGTGGCTTGTATTTGGCGTATATCGGTTTTAATTTATTAAAAGCTGGTGTTAAAAGTTGGCTAAAGCCCACGCCCATACAAGATGCTGTAGTTGTGCCGTTAGAGACACCACATGTGTTTCGCCGAGCCTTGACATTGAGTTTGTTAAATCCCAAAGCAATCTTGTTTTTCTTGTCTTTTTTTGTGCAATTTGTTGACCCACAATATGCACATCCAACATGGTCATTTTTGTTGTTGGGTGTGATTTTGCAAGCGGTTAGCATGTTTTACCTGAATATTTTGGTTTTTAGCGGTGTGCACTTGGTTGCATGGTTTCGCCGCTCCCGCAAAATGGCGGCCTTGGGCATGAGCAGTGTTGGAGCTTTGTTCATGGGTTTTGCGGTGAAGTTGTGGACAGCCACAGTCGGCTAAAAACCAAATCACTATTGAATTGTAAAAGAGAAAATTATGCCAAAACGTACCGATTTAAAATCGATCTTGATTATTGGCGCTGGCCCCATTGTAATTGGTCAAGCGTGTGAATTTGACTACTCTGGTGCACAAGCGTGTAAAGCTTTGCGTGAAGAAGGTTATCGCGTAATTTTGGTGAACTCTAACCCAGCCACCATCATGACAGATCCGGAAATGGCAGATGTAACTTACATCGAACCCATTTTGTGGAAAACAGTCGAAAAAATTATTGAAAAAGAACGCCCAGATGCCATTTTGCCAACCATGGGCGGTCAAACAGCATTGAACTGTGCTTTGGATTTGAGTCGCAATGGTGTGTTGGCGAAATACAATGTGGAATTGATTGGAGCAACAGAAGACGCTATCGATAAAGCTGAAGACCGTGGTCGCTTTAAAGAAGCCATGGCCAAAATTGGTTTAAGCTGCCCAGAGTCTTATGTGGTTCACAGCATGAATGAAGCCTTGTCAGCACAAACCAAAGTGGGTTTCCCAACATTGATTCGCCCATCATTTACCATGGGTGGCTCGGGTGGTGGTATTGCTTATAACGAAGAAGAATTCATGACCATTTGTGAACGTGGTTTTGATGCATCGCCTACCCATGAACTATTGATTGAGCAATCAGTATTGGGTTGGAAAGAGTATGAAATGGAAGTGGTGCGTGACAAATCAGACAACGCCATTATCATTTGCTCAATCGAAAACTTTGACCCTATGGGTGTACACACTGGTGACTCAATTACCGTGGCACCTGCACAAACATTGACTGACAAAGAATACCAAATTATGCGCAATGCCAGTTTGGCTGTATTGCGTGAAATTGGTGTTGATACAGGTGGCTCAAACGTACAATTTGCAGTTAATCCACAAAATGGTGCAATGATTGTTATCGAAATGAACCCTCGTGTGTCACGTTCATCTGCATTGGCATCCAAAGCCACTGGTTTCCCAATTGCCAAAGTGGCTGCTAAATTAGCAGTAGGTTACACTTTGAATGAGTTGCAAAATGATATTACAGGTGGTCGCACGCCCGCATCATTTGAGCCTTCAATTGACTATGTGGTGACCAAAATCCCACGTTTTGCTTTTGAGAAATTCCCAGCAGCAGACGATCGTTTGACAACACAAATGAAATCAGTGGGTGAAGTGATGGCCATGGGCCGTACTTTACAAGAATCCATGCAAAAAGCACTGCGTGGTTTAGAAACGGGATTGTGTGGTTTTGATTCTCGCTCATTAGACCCAGTTGTGATTCAACGTGAATTGGCCAACCCTGGTCCTGAACGCATGTTGTTTGTGGCTGATGCATTCCGTGCTGGTATGAGCCAAGCTGAAATTTTTGATATTTGTGCCATCGACCCATGGTTCTTGGCTCAGGTTGAAGACTTGGTACAAGAAGAAGCCAACATTGCTGCGGGTACATTGGCTGATTTGGATTTTGCCACATTGCGTCGTTTGAAACGCAAAGGTTTTGCAGACAAGCGTTTATCACAGTTATTAAACGTGAGTGAAAAAGAAGTTCGTGAGGCACGCTATGCGTTGAACTTGCACCCTGTTTACAAACGTGTAGACACTTGTGCAGCAGAATTTAACACCGATACGGCGTACTTATACTCGACTTATGAAGAAGAGTGCGAAGCCTTGCCAACCAACAATAAAAAAATCATGATTTTGGGCGGCGGTCCGAACCGTATTGGTCAAGGTATCGAATTTGACTATTGCTGTGTACATGCTTCAATGGCTTTGCGTGAATCGGGTTTTGAAACCATTATGGTGAACTGTAACCCTGAAACCGTTTCGACCGACTTTGATACGTCAGACCGCTTGTATTTTGAGCCACTGACCTTAGAAGATGTGTTGGAAATCGTGCGCGTGGAAAATCCATTTGGCGTGATTGTGCATTATGGTGGTCAAACCCCTTTGAAATTGGCCAATGCCTTGGTTGAAAATGGTGTGAACATTATTGGTACTTCGGCTGATAGTATTGATGCTGCCGAAGACCGTGAGCGCTTCCAAAAAGTATTGCACGATTTGGGCTTGCGTCAACCACCTAATCGTACAGCTCGTGCTGAAGATGAAGCCATTGTTTTGGCCAATGAAATTGGCTATCCATTGGTGGTTCGCCCTTCTTATGTGTTGGGCGGTCGTGCCATGCAAGTGGTGCATTCTGATGCAGAACTTCGCACCTACATGAAAGAAGCCGTACAAGTATCAGATGATAGCCCTGTTTTATTGGACTTCTTCTTAAATCACGCCATTGAAGTGGATGTGGATTGTGTATCAGATGGCAAAGAAGTGGTGATTGGCGGTATCATGCAGCACGTTGAACAAGCCGGTGTTCACTCAGGTGACTCAGGTTGTTCATTGCCACCGTATTCACTCAGTGCTGAAATTCAAGATGAAATTCGCCGTCAAACCAAAGCCATGGCATATGCTTTGAATGTTGTGGGTTTGATGAACGTGCAATTTGCCGTACAAGACAATGTGGTTTATGTTTTGGAAGTGAATCCACGTGCCTCTCGTACTGTGCCATTTGTGAGCAAAGCCACCAGTGCACCATTGGCTAAAATTGCCGCTCGTGCGATGGCAGGCATTAGCTTAAAAGAGCAAGGTTTCACCGAAGAAATCATTCCAGATTACTATTCTGTGAAAGAAGCAGTATTCCCATTCATTAAATTCCCTGGTGTGGATACCATTTTGGGCCCTGAAATGCGTTCAACTGGTGAAGTGATGGGTGCAGGTAAAACCTTCTCAGAGGCTTACTTAAAAGCACAATTGGGTGCTGGTGAGCGCATTCCGAAAATGGGTAAAGTGTTTATCTCTGTTCGCGAAGAAGACAAGCCTTATTTAGAAACCATGGCACGTAACTTCTTAGAACAAGGTTATGGTTTGTGTGCGACTCGTGGTACGGCAAAATGCTTAACGGAAATGGGTTTCTTTGTGCAAACCATTCACAAAGTGGCCGAAGGTCGCCCTCATGTTGTCGATTTTATCAAAAATGGTGAAATTGCCGTGGTGGTGAATACCGTGTCTAGTGAAGCGAAAGCCATTGAAGATAGCCACTCAATCCGTCGCAGTGCATTGAATCAACGCATTCCTTTGTACACCACATTGGCTGGTGGCGAAGCGGTAAGTGAAGGCGTGAAAAGTATGTTTGCCATGGATGTGTATTCTGTTCAAGAATTGCATGCTCAGTTGGCAAAAGCCAAAAAATAAGTCTTGATGAATGCAAAAGCTCCCTGAATCCTCAGGGAGCTTTTTTTATGGTTAGATTGGGTAATGTATTTACTTACATGCTTAAAGCCAATTTGGTCCCAGATAAAATGGCTCGCTTGGCATCCAATTCAGCAGCCACATCAGCACCACCAATAATGTGCACAGGTTTGCCCAATTCATTGCAAGCCGCTTCTAAATCACGGTTGGATACTTGTCCTGCACAAATAATCACATTGTCCACTGGTAAAATTTCAATTTTGCCATCGCGTTCAATGTGCAAACCCGCATCATCAATTTTTTGATAAGTTACACCACCCATCATGTGTACGCCTTTGCTTTTGAGTTTCAGGCGATGTGCCCAGCCAGTGGTTTTGCCCAATTTGCGTCCAACCATGCCGTCTTTTCGTTGCAATAAATAAATGTTGCGAACAGATTTTGGGATATTGGGTTGGTTGTTAAGTAAGGCGCCACGGTTATTTAAGCTATTGTCAATATTCCAATCGTGTTGGAATTCTTGTGGTGTAACATCATGTAGGTTGTCTTGCTCACTTAAAAATTCGGCGGTGTCAAAGCCAATACCACCTGCACCAATAATGGCAACTGATTGGCCAACTGTTTTCTGATCACGCAAGACATCCAAATAACTCAATACTTTGTGGTGTTCAATGCCATCAATGGCGACTTCACGTGGTTTAATGCCTGTTGCCAAAACAATTTCATCAAAATTTTGTAATTCGGTAGCCTGAATATATTTGCCCAATGACAAGGTGACATTGTCCATTTTGCCCAACACATGGTTAAAGTAGCGCAAGGTTTCATTGAATTCATGTTTGCCTGCAATGCCTTTGGCTATGTTTAATTGCCCACCAATTTGTGAATGGCTATCGAATAAAGTTACTTTGTGCCCACGCTCGGCTGCTACTTTAGTGAATGCCATGCCCGCAGGTCCTGCACCAATGACTGCGATGTTTTTGATGGTGGTGGCTGTTGTTTGAATCAATTGTTTTTCATGACAAGCAAACGGATTGACCAAGCAAGAGGTTAACTTGCCGTCAAAAATATGGTCTAAACAGGCTTGGTTACAGCCAATACAGGTATTAATGCTTTGACTATCATGGGCAATGGCTTTGTTTACCCAATCCGGATCCGCCAAAAAAGGCCTTGCCAAGCAAACGGCATCCGCTTGTTGATTGGCTAAGATGTTTTCAGCCACTTCTGGCATGTTAATGCGGTTGGTGGCAATCACAGGAATGGTGCTAATGGCTTTGAGTTTAGCAGTAAATTCAGCAAAAGCAGCACGGGGAACGGAAGTAGCAATGGTGGGAATGCGGGCCTCATGCCAGCCAATGCCAGTATTGAAAATATCAGCACCAACTTGGGCAATTTTTTGGGCCAGAATTTCATTTTCAGCCCAAGTTGAGCCATTCTCAACCAAGTCCAATAACGAAATACGGTAAATAATCAAAAAGTCGTCACCACAGGCTTGGCGAATACCCTCGACAATTTCCACAGCAAAACGGTGACGATTGTCTAAGCTACCACCATATTCATCTTCTCGATTGTTGGTCGCAGGTGCAATGAATTGATTAATCAAATAACCTTCACTGCCCATGACTTCAACACCATCATAACCAGCTTCTTTGGCCAATTTGGCGCATTGAATATAATCTTGTATGGTCTGCTTCACTTCTTCTAGGCTTAAAGAACGAGGACGAGCAGGGTTGATGGGGGCTTGAATGGCACTCGGTGCAACGGGCTTTCGGCTCATGGCATAGCGACCTGTGTGCAAAATCTGCAAGCAAATTTTGGCACCATGTTCATGCACCGCTTGGGTAACTTCTTGATGCCATGTTACTTCTTTGCTAGAGGTGAGTTTGGCACCTTCTTCGACCACGGCACCTTCAGGATTGGGGGCAATGCCACCTGTAATAATCAAAGCCACACCACCTTTGGCGCGTTCGGCATAAAAAGCAGCCAAATGTTCAGCACCTTCAGGGTGTTCTTCGAAGCCTGTGTGCATAGAACCCATTAAGACACGGTTGCGCAAAGTGTGGTGTTTCAATACCAATGGTTGTGCTAATAAAGACATGGTCGATTCCTTTGTAAGAGAAAAGCGACAGTGTTATGTGTTATTTTGTCGCTTTTTCGCAAATTGTTGTAATGCCGCAGCTAAGCGAGGGTGTTGTTGTACTTGCATGGCGGTTTGGCGAAAACTATCCAGCGCTTCGTCACTGATGTGAACTTTTTTTTGCTTCACCGCTGGTGTTATCTTGGGCTTGATTCTAACGTGAATGCTTTGAATATCGGAATCAATAGATTGGAGTTCTTGCACTAAGCCAGGTAGCGCCATGCGTAAACGGTTCGCGATTAAGTTGTTATCAGCAGATAAAACCAAGCATCTTTGGGCGTTAATGCAGACAACATGGCAAAAAGGCGCAATGTGGCGAGGAAGCAATTTTTGCAATTGCCCTTCAATTCTCAGCCATCTTTGGCTTTGGTTGATGAGGCGATTGAGAGAATGATTTTTTTCAGTCCAGCGCTTTAAAAACATAAAAAGAGTCCAATATTACAAGAGAATAATTTATTTAATGGTTAATGCACAGAGATCAAAGTCAAACATTACCCATTTTCTTTTGCAAGAAAGCACGATGGAATGTGACGCACGATTAAGGCTTGTGCTAGAATCGACTCATTATTTTTTATGCCTAAATGATGATAAAAAAGGCTTAGGATTACTATGTTAACGCAAATAGCAAAGAAAATCTTCGGTAGTCGTAATGACCGACTACTGAAACAATACCGAAAAGTTGTTGCTCAAATCAATGCACAAGAAGATGATTTACAAAAATTAAGTGATGAAGCGCTAAAAGCCAAAACAGAAGAATTTAAACAGCGCATTCAAGATGGTGCCACGGTTGACGATATTTTGGTAGAAGCTTTTGCCGTTTGTCGTGAAGCCTCTCGTCGTGCTTTGGGCATGCGCCATTTTGATGTTCAATTGATTGGTGGCATGGTCTTGAACGATGGCAAGATTGCCGAAATGCGTACTGGTGAAGGTAAAACCTTAGTGGGTACTTTACCTGTGTACTTAAATGCCTTAACAGGCAAAGGTGTACACGTTGTCACAGTTAATGATTATTTGGCCAAGCGTGACGCTGAAATTATGGCCAAGTTATACAATTTCTTGGGATTGAGTGTGGGTGTGGCCATTAGTGATATGCACACCTTAGACAAACAAGCCGCGTATGCTGCCGATATTACTTATGGTACCAATAACGAGTTTGGTTTTGATTACTTGCGTGACAACATGGTGACCCAAGTTGAAGAACGCGTACAGCGTGAACTCAATTTTGCCGTAGTCGATGAAGTAGACTCGATTTTGATTGACGAAGCCCGTACTCCGTTGATTATTTCAGGTCAAGCAGACGACAACGTCAATCTATACCAAATCATGAACCAAGTTCCTGCTCGCTTGATTAAACAAGAAACAGAAGAGGGCGAAGGTGATTTTTGGGTTGATGAGAAAAATAACACCGTTTTATCGAGTGAAGAAGGTCACGAGCACGCTGAGGAAGTTTTGCAAGAAATCGGTTTGTTGGCGGCGGGTGAGTCGTTGTATTCAGCTGGCAATATTATGTTGATGCATCACTTGATGGCAGCACTTCGTGCACACAATTTATTCAATATTGATCAGCATTACGTGATTCAAAATGGTGAAATCGTGATTGTTGATGAATTCACTGGTCGATTGATGTCAGGTCGCCGTTGGTCAGAAGGTTTGCACCAAGCGGTTGAAGCCAAAGAAGGTGTGGAAATCAAAAAAGAAAACCAAACTTTGGCATCCATTACGTTCCAGAACTATTTCCGTTTATACAGCAAATTGTCAGGCATGACAGGCACAGCAGATACAGAAGCATTTGAGTTCCAAAGTATTTATGGTTTGGAAACCGTGATTATTCCAACCAATCGCCCGATGCAGCGTAAAGACAATAATGACCAAATTTTCCGTACTTCAGAAGAAAAATACGATGCGGTGATTGCGGACATTAAAGAGCGTAATCAAGCAGGACAACCTATTTTGGTGGGTACGACCAGTATTGAAACATCAGAACTGGTTTCTGATTTATTGAACAAAGCGGGTTTAACACACAATGTATTGAATGCCAAAGAGCATGAGCGAGAAGCAGACATCGTGGCTCAAGCGGGTAAGCCTGGCATGATTACAGTGGCCACCAATATGGCAGGTCGTGGTACCGATATTGTCTTGGGTGGTAGCATTGCCAGTCAAGTTGAAGCCATTGAAAATGATGAGAGCCTCAACGAGACCCAAAAGGCTGATGCCGTTGCCAAATTAAAAGCCAATTGGACTTTGGTGCATGATGAAGTATTGAATAATGGTGGTTTGCACATTATTGGTACTGAGCGCCATGAAAGCCGACGCATTGATAACCAATTGCGTGGTCGTTCAGGTCGCCAAGGTGATGCTGGTTCTAGTCGTTTCTATTTGTCTTTTGACGATTCACTGTTGCGTTTATTTGCTTTGGATCGTGCTAAATCTTTATTGGATCGTTTGGCTCCTGAAAAAGGCATGGCCATTGAGCATTCTTTATTGACACGCCAAATTGAAGGCGCACAGCGCAAAGTAGAAGGGCGAAACTTTGATATTCGTAAGCAATTACTTGAATACGATGATGTGGCAAATGACCAACGCAAAGTGATTTACCAACGCCGCAATGACATTTTAGAGAATGAAAACATCTCTGAATTGGTCAAAGAGATGCGTGAAGAAGTGATTACCGATTTGGTAGAAGGTTATATTCCTAGCGATACCATGCCAGAAGAATGGGATGTTAAAGGTCTACAACATGCTTTGGTTAGTGATTTTAATATTCATGCTGATATTGAAGCTTGGTTGGCAGAAGACAGTCGCTTAGAAAACGAAAGCATTACCGAAAAAGTGTTGGCGATGGTGGAAGAAAACTACCAAGCCAAAGTGGATTTGGCCGGCTTAGAGCTCATGCAAAACTTCGAACGCAGTGTGACCTTGCAAATTGTTGATAGCAATTGGCGTGAACACTTGGCAGCGATGGATTACTTGCGCCAAGGCATTCATTTGCGTGGTTATGCACAAAAGAACCCTAAACAAGAGTACAAGCGTGAAGCATTTGCTATGTTTGAAAATCTATTGGGCAATATCCACTATGAGGTGGCAAAAGCTTTGATTTCAGTGCGCATTGAGCCACATGAAGCAGAAGCCGATGCGCCGCCGATGTTGGATGCCGAAACCGATTACAGTGAAGAGGCTTTGGCAGAGCAAGGGATTCATTTGCAACGCAACTCACCTTGTCCGTGTGGTAGTGGTTTAAAATACAAACAATGCCATGGTAAGTTAGCTTAAATACTCCTCTTGTTATTGATTATGAAAATAGCCGTCTCAATCAGACGGCTATTTTTTTATAGATACCATTAAGCAGCCAGATTGGCTTTTGCTGGTTAGGCTAAGTGTATTTTGTATCTGTAATCATCATGATTGCTACTGATGGTTATTGTGATTGGCATTGTGGTGATTAAGGGCTGCGTTTTTCAGGCAGTGCAGGTGTCGCTACACGGTTTTGGATTGTGGGTGTGGTTGACACGGTAATGTCTTCTTTAATTTTGTCAAAAATCGCAGGACCAATACCTTTGACCTTTTGGATGTCTTCAATTCTCTTAAAAATACCATTGTTTTCGCGGTATTCAATAATGCCCTTGGCTTTACTTGGACCAATGCCTGACAGGGTAGTCAATTGCTTTTCTGTTGCCGTATTGATGTTGACTGCTGCAAAAACAGGTGTGAAGCCCAATAATACAATGAATAACATTAACCATTTTTTCATCATCATTGCTCCTGTGTATCAATTTGCTGTGTGGGGTTGTCATCGTCAAAAACACATTAAATGATTGTATTGGTCATGGGAAATGCTACTTGGTTCAGATTCAATCAGCAACTAGAGGTAAATAAGCTGAAATTGAGTGAAAGTGGGTTGGATTTTTGGGATTTTTCGCAAAAGACATGCCTTTGTTTTGGCATATTTACAACAGATTCTTGCAATTATTTCAAAGTGTTGTTTTTTTATCAATTGTACATTATCTAACTGAAACAAAAGAATATTAATATGACTATTAAATATCAATATGACACTGTTTTTAAAAGATAAATTTCAAAAGCGCTTTGGATTTGAGTTTTCAAAGCTGAGCATTTATATTGACTCCATCAATCGTCTGCATCACAAAAGATACAGCGGTTAACCCCTAAAGCTTGAATTTGTTGCCAAAAAGGCGACATTTAAGTTCATTTTTATAGACATGAATGAAAAGGAATGCAGCAATGAAAAAAACACTTATTGCTTAGGCTTTAACTGCTCTACCTGTTGCAGCTATGGCTGACGTGACCTTGTACGGTCAAATCAAAGGTGGTTTGAATGTTGAAAACACTAAAGTTGAAATCAATGGTGTTAAATCTGACAAACGCTTTAATGACTCTAAAAACAATACTGTAATTCGTGACTTTGGTTCTCGTGTTGGTTTTAAAGGTGAAGAAGATCTAGGCAATGGTTTGAAAACCATTTGGCAAGTAGAGCAAAAAGTTTCTTTGGGTGGCGATGCAGGTGGCTGGTCTAACCGTGAAACTTTCATTGGCTTGGCTGGTGACTTCGGTAAAGTACGTGTTGGTAACTTAAGTAACTACTTTGATTCTGACATGGAAGCTTCTGATCCATGGCAATATAGTAGTGCTACTCCAGCATTGGGCTTGGGTATCTTGACTCGTATGGATGACCGCATCGGTGCGTCTGTTCGTTATGATTCTCCAGAATTTGCTGGTTTCTCTGGTGCTATTCAATACAAAACTTCAGCTAACTCAGCTGCAGATAAAGAATTTCGTGCAACTATCCCTGCAGATGAAAAAGGCCGTGATCAATTGCATGTTGGCCTAGCTTATGAAAACAGTGGTTTCTTTGCTAAATATGGTTTTGGTTTGTACAAAAAAGCAACTCGCTCTGCTGCTGATTCACAAGGCAATACTAAAGCCAAAGATGGTCAAGTACATCGCTTAGAAGGTGGTTATGATGCGAACAACTTGTTTGTATCTATGGCTTACCAATATGCTAAAGGTTATGATACTGCAGCTTATTTTGGTAATGAAGCTTTGGGTTTAACTAAAGGTGAAGTTACTCAATTAAAACTTGATAACTCAACTGGTTTGAAACGTCAAGAATTGGCTTTGACTGCTGCTTACACCATAGGTGCTGTAACTCCTCGTATTTCTTACGCTCATGGTTGGGATGCTAAAGAAGTTAGCGGTGACAAATTGAACAACACTAAATATGACCAAGTTGTAATTGGTGCTGATTACGCTTTGTCTAAACGTACTACTGCTTTGGTTTCAGCTGGTTGGTTGAAACATGGTCTAGGCAATGGTAAAAATGCAGCTGGCGATGAAGTGAAAAACAAATTCACTCAAACTGCTGCTAGCGTTGGTTTGAAACACGTATTCTAATCAAATACACTCGTTTTGAGTGTCTTGATAAAAAGCCAGCGTAAGCTGGCTTTTTTGTTTTTACTATTTTAAATTTCTCAGTATGTTATCAATCTATAGGATATCTTCTTCGCTGTAAGGTAATGTCAATTGATGGGCGGATTCAAGTATGAAGTGCGAAAACGGTAGTGGAAGCCATCACTTCAAATGGTGTTAAATAGCCAAGTACCTTTCTAGGTCAGTTGTTTAGCAAATTCTCGACACGTTGCACATCCGTAGGGTCTAGATTATCTAGCCTCATCTGCTTACCAAAAAACTGGCGAATCAAACCATTAGTATTTTCATTTGTCCCACGCACCCACGAATGATAGGGACGAGCAAAGTATATGTCCGTTTGTAATTCATCAGCAATATGCTGATGATG